>JBPCND010000260.1:0-6828 GCA_051001655.1 Nocardioides sp.
TCGCGACCGTGGAGTGCGGTTCGTCGGGATCAACGTGCGCGACAACGACGCCTCCGCACGTGCCTTCGAGCGCCGGTACCAGATCACCTACCCCAGCATCGTCACCGCCGACTCGGGTAAGGCACTGCTCGCTTTCGGGTCGAAGCTGCCTCCGAATGCCGTGCCTAGCACGATGGTCGTCGACCAGCAGGGCAGGCTGGCAGCCCGCGTGATCGGGAAGACGACGTACGGCACACTGACGTCCCTGATCGAGGACACACTGGCGGAGCGCTGATCCCGGCGGGCCACCCGCGGCGCCGGGGCGGCGGGCCGGGGCAGTCCTCAGGTCGGGAAAGCGACGGGACAGTAGTCGACGGCAAGTGCCATGAGCCCCGGAGCGACCGTAACCAGCACCGGGATCATCACCACCGACAACGCAGCCCCAAGCGTCACGAACGTCCCGAGCACGCCCACCGGCGCACCCGGTTTAGCCAGGCGCCGTATCCTCGCCAGTGCCGAGGCCCCACCGGCACCAAACGTCGCCACGGGCGTGGCGCCTTCCGCCAGCGACACCAAAGCGGTGGCGAGATCGCGGCGGTCGCTGCTGCGCAATGCCTGGTCGTCTGCATGCATCTCCACCAGGACGGCCAGCTGATCGTGGCCGATGCGGAACAGAGGCAGGAACGGGAAAGCCGCGTGCAGAGCCACTGCGATCAGCAGCACGACGTCGTGCCGTGCGTTCAGATGTGCCCGCTCGTGGGCCAGCACGGCGTCGAGCTGGCGGTCATCCAAGGCTGTCACTGCGGCGGAGGTCACCACGACGTCCCGGCGGCGGCCAGGCATGCAGTACACGCTCGGAGTGGGGTGATCGACAAGCCAGGCGCCGGAGTCCTCGTCGCGGCGACCGACCAGGGAGAGGCCGCCCCTCTGGACTTTCCGCTGGCAGCGTATGCGTAACCAGGAGACACCGAAGCAGTAAGTGATCCGAACCACCACAGCGGCGGCCAGGACCATGCCCGCCGTCGCCACGAGAGCACCTCCTGGCGTGGAGTACTGCTCCTGCAGGGCGAGGGCGCAGGCATTGAAGGCATCGGCCAGACGTGTGGTGATCGGCAGCGTGGGGAGCGCCAGGGTGATCCCGATGAGAGGAAGCGCGAGCACGACCGACAAGCTGATCGCCTGCCACGCGATGATGCCCAGCCGTGGGGAGCGATGGGTCCACGCGGCCGCCCGCAACCAAGCCGCTCCGGCCGTGCCGACGAACACGACGTAGCCGGCCAGAACCAGCGGAGCGGTCACCGGCTGTCCCCGCCTGCCTCCGGCTCGAAGCCCTCCAAGGCCTGCCGCAGCCGCCGGATCTCGTCCGGGGGCATCTGCTCGACGAAGTAGATCAGGGCGGCTCCCCGGTCACCACTGCCAGCCAGCACCTGCTCCATCAACGCAGCCGTGTGCTCCTCCCGGGTGTACGCCGGACGGTAACGGTAGGCGCGGCCCGCCTTCTCGCGCGTGACCATGCCCTTGCGGTGCAGGTTGTCCAAGACCGTCATCACCGTGGTGTAGGCGATGGCGCGTCCCTTTTGCAGGTCCTCCAACACGTCCCTGACGGCGACAGAGCTCTCACTCGCCCATAGCCGCTCCATCACCGTCGCCTCCAGCTGACCCAACGGCCGCACCGCGCTCCCCTTCCACCACACGAACCGGGGCCCGCGTGCCCCACCCACTGTCTTATGCTCCATAGTAGACCGACGCAGATCGCGGTACGGCAGGGACAGGGGACGGACGCATGGTGCTGGCATCGATCGGCGGAAGCATCTCCGACATCGTGCTCTCTGGACCGCTTCTCCTGGCTCTCGGGATCGCCGCGGTCGCCGGCGCCGTCTCGTTCTTCTCGCCGTGCTGCCTACCCCTCGTGCCGGGATACCTGTCCTACGTGGCCGGCATCGCCGGCTCGGAGAGAACCGGTACGACGAACGCGCCCGCAGCCCCGACACCCCAGGCCTCGACGGCCTCCGATGTCGGCTGTGGCAGTTCGGAAAGGACCGGAACAGCCGTCCTGGCGCCAAACACACCGGCACCGGCTCGCTCGAGGACCGTGCTCGGCGCCGTTCTGTTCGTGGCCGGCTTCTCCGCGGTCTTCACCAGCTACGGTGCCGCCTTCGGGGCATTCGGCTCGCTGCTCATCACCCATCAGGAGTTGTTGGTTCGAGTCCTCGGCGTGCTGACCATCATCCTCGGGCTGATGTTCACCGGACTTCTGTGGCGCATCCCCCTCGCCGGACGCACCTTCCGTTTCACCTACAAGCCGCGGGCGGGTCTTACCTGAGCACCGCTCGTGGGCGCGCTTTTCGGTCTCGGGTGGACGCCGTGCATCGGGCCGACGCTGGCAGCGGTGCTGACGCTGGCCACCAGCTCCGCGGACGCCGGCCGCGGAGCCGCGCTGTCGCTGGCCTACAGCGCAGGCCTCGGCATCCCGTTCATCCTGGCTGCCATGTCCGTCCAGAAGGTGATGCGCTCCTTCGGCTGGGCGCGCCGCCACACCCGGGGCGTCATGATTTTCGGTGGCGGCATGCTCATCCTCCTAGGGCTGCTCCAGGTCACCGGCCTGTGGCTGTCCCTGATCAGCCGGCTCCAGGGCGTCATCGCGGGGTGGCAGGTGCCGCTGTGACGAGGTTTCTGCGTGTTGCGGCCCGGCGGGCGACCCCCGCCCTCGCCAGTTGGAGTTGGGAGCGCCGGGACCATCACGCGGTGGTCACCGTCACCGCGCTTGCCGGCCTCACCATCGCCGGCGCCATGGCGCTGTTCGGACTACCGCCCGTGGACCTGCATGGGCCGCTACACCGGTTCGGGATCATGGACCCGTTCTGCGGTGGCACCCGCGCGGCCCGCTACACAGCCCAGGGCCAGTGGGCGCTGGCCTGGCAGTACAACCCGCTCGGGATCGCCGCGGTGCTCGGCGCCTCGGCCGCGACCCTGCGGGCCGTGGCCGGCCTGCTCTCGCGGCGATGGCTGACCGTCCGTCTGCAGTGGACCCGTGGGAGTCGACGGCTCGTCCTGGCGATCGGAGTCGCACTCTTCGTGGCCCTCACGGTTCGCCAGCAGCTCCGCGCCGATCTGCTTGTCCAGGACACTTGGCTGCTCCGGTAGCGCGCCCGCGTCGGCGCTCTGACCGGCGCCTGCTGCCGCTGGATCTCCCGATTCACTGTAGGTCCGCGTCTCCGCCGGAGATCCTCGTCATCGATCTCCCCAACTGTGTAACGCCGCTTCAAGATCTCGTCGGCCGACTCCGGCCGGTGGCCTGCTTCAGGAGCACTGCGTCGTACAAGCCAGACAACCCCCGCCACGGCAGGCTAGGACGCCAAGACCGACGAGCGTCCAGAGCATCCACATCACAATGCCGCCGCTCACACCACGGTCGAGCTCGCTTCTCCGGACTCAAGGACCTTCTATGCAGCGCAACCCTGCGCCCTCCACCTGAGTGTTTCTGGCCCCGGACATCGCCCGGCTGCAGAGGTTCAGGTCACCTCGCGGATCAGGGAGTCGAGAGACTCCTCAGAGAACGCACCGACATGCTTCTTGATGACCTCGCCCTCGGGGTCAAGCACCACTGTTACGGGGAGGCCCGGCACGCGGAGGTGTTCGACAAGCAGGCGTCCCTCGAGGTCGACCACCTGGGGATAGGTAGCCCCGACCTCTTGCAGAAATGCCGCCGCTTGCTGCGGATTGTCCTTGGTGTCGACACCCAAGAACGCGATCTTGTCCCGGTGTCGCATGTGGGCGTTCTGAAGTATCGGCATCTCCTCACGACATGGACCGCACCACGTTGCCCAAAGGTTGATCAGCACTGGTTTGCCACCCAGCCGCGCGAGATCCACGGACGGACCAGACACAAGGCAAGGCAGCCTCCACTCAGGTAGCCGGTTCGCGTCCCCTGTGCCACTTCCTCTGTAAGGCAGCTCCGCACACGAGTCGACACCGGGTGCTGCGACCGGCTCGTACTCGCTCGGAGGAGTCACTTCCACTGCTGGAGCACTCGGAGCGGTCGTCGGAACAGATTGGTCGCCGCAGCCAGCTGTTGCCGCCAAGAGGAGCGTCACGACCACAGCTTTACGCGTGGTCAGCAACCGACGAAGAGGCATCAATTTGCCGCGTCCCTCCGTAGAGCCTGGTCTCGTTCGAATTCCGTGATCATTGCTGACAGACAAGGCCAGTACGCCTCGTTGTAGGTAGTCCGGCGTTCAAGGCGCGGCCCCAAAGCGTCAAACCGCCAACGTGGTGCACTCTGGATGTGAAGGAGTTGTGTGGCGGCCGGGCTGGCCGCTGTTGGCCCGGCAAACTCGTGCTCTCGGATCGATGGGTGCGACCCGCGCTCTGAAGCGAGGCGCTGACGGCCGCCTCCAGGCAAAGCGCTCGTTTCCTCGCGAGGACGCCCACTCCCGAGCGTGATCGAAGAGGAGTCGTTCGGCCACGTGGATGATGCGGTCGCAGCGTGACGCCATGTGCTCGTAGATGCCGCGACCCGTCGGATCGTAGTCTCGCGTGACCGCGCCGGCGTAGACCCACACGGCTCGGTGGCCAGAGTGGGCCGGGAAGGTTCCCGCGCCGCTGCTTCGCTAGCGCGCTTGTCGCTGACCTGCTGCTCTGCCAATGCCCTATCCAGTTCGGCGCGTACTTGTGCCAACTCCCGGTCGAGGTCTCTCCGCTGCCTTGCCGAGGACCCCATCCCGCAATGGCCCCGCCACATCGGACGGACGCAGAAGACATACGTCAGCGTGACCGCCGCGGCCGCGACGCTGGCAGGAAGCCACAGCTCGCTCATGACAGTTTCTCTCCGCTCGAGCTGGTCCGCTGGGCATCCCGGCGCTCCGCTTGTAGCTGGTCGAGCTGCGCACGGAGTGCCGTGAGCTCGGCCTGCTTGGCACCTGTATCTGAATCCGATGTCTTGTGCTGGCCTCTCATCATCATCCACATCATGGCGCCCATGCCGACCGGGCAGGCGAGCACGGCCAGGGCGTACAGGGACTCGGACATCGGTTGCTCCTCGAAAGCCAGGCTGCTGGGATAGTTACTATTCACAATAGTATGTTGCTGTCCGACGTCGACAGCGCCGGCGGGGGACATTCGGTCCGAAGTCAAGGACGGCGCCACGATGGGCTACTCGGACAGGCCGAAGGCGTGGGCAATGGCTGAGCACGTGTGCCCAGCTTCGGTCGTACGCCCAACAAAGTTAGTATCGTGAATGGCGATGCAAACGAAGTACGTCGATACCGCAGCGAAGATCGGCGACGGTGCCGGACTGGGCGACGAGGCCCAAGCGCTCTCGGCGGCATGCCTGTTTCGGGGCCTGGGTGATCCGTCGCGGTTGGCGATCTTGCGGCACTTGGCGCTGGGGGAGCATCGGGTGGTCGACCTGATGACGCATCTGGGGTTGGCGCAGTCCACGGTCTCCACGCATCCGGCGTGCCTGCGTGGCTGTGGGTTGGTGTCCTCACGGCCGCAGGGTCGGGCCTCGATGTTCTCGCTGACTCAGCCTGAGCTGGTGCGCGAGGTTCTGGCCGCGGCCGAGGGGCTGCTTGCCGCGACCGGGGATGCGGTCACGCTTTGCACGACGACCGGGCGGGATTCCGTGCGATGAGTGCGACATCCGCGGGCGGGTCCGTGACCCCTGCTCGTCGACGGGTTCTGGGGCGGCGGGCACGGCTGTTGGCGTTGACGTCGGTGACCTACAACGTCGTCGAGGCGGTGGTGGCGGTCTCGGCCGGCGCTGCGGCCGGGTCGGTGGCACTGGTCGGGTTCGGCCTGGACTCTACGGTCGAGGTGGCCAGCGGGCTGATCATCGTGTGGCAGTTCAGCCACCGGCTGCCCGAGGAGCGTGAGCAGCGGGCGCTGCGGATGCTGGCGGTCTCGTTCTTCGCTCTCGCCGGCTACGTCGGGGTCCAGTCCATCCGGAGTCTGTTCGGCGCCGGCGACCCCGATCCCTCACGCGTGGGCATCGCCTTGGCCGCGGTCTCGTTGGTAGTGATGCCATTCTTGTCGTGGGCCCAGCGTCGTACCGGCAGGCAGTTGGGCTCCCGGGCGGTGGTGGCCGACGGGATCCAGACCCTGCTGTGCACCTACTTGTCCGCGGTGCTCTTGGTGGGTCTCCTCCTGAACGCGACCATGGGGTGGTCGTGGGCGGACCCTGTGGCGGGTCTGGTCATCGCGGTGGTGGCCGCCCGCGAGGGTCTGGAGGCCTGGCGGGGAGAGGCTTGTTGCGACCCGCCCCCGGGCCTCGCTGTCGCCCGAGACCATGCGGACCAGGAATGCGGATGTGAGGGGACCTCCTCGCCCGCGGCCGCCCAGTCCGCGGAGAGGCAGCAGTGACGGCCGGACATCAGCACGGCATCGCGTTCAGATCGAAGAACTCGGACGGGGGAACCCGGACGCGAAGTACCTCGGTGCCGCGCTGGGGCTGATCCTGGTCTTCATGGCGGGCGAGGTCGTTGTCGGCCCGCTGGCCTCGCCGCTGGGCCTGTTGACTGATGCCGGGCACATGCTCACCGATGCCGCCGCGATCGCGCTGGCGCTCCTCGCTGCTCGTTTGGCCGCGCGACCGGCGCGAGGGAACCTGACCTATGGGCTGCGGCGGGTCGAGATCCTCTCCGCGCAGGCCAACGGGCTCACGTTGTGGGCCCTGGCAGTCTGGTTCGTCTATCAAGGAATCGCGCGTCTGCTGGATCCACCTCAGGTGGAGGGCCTGCCGGTGCTGATCACCGCCCTGTCCGGGGTCGTGGTCAACCTGGTCGCGACGTGGCTGATCAGTCGCGCGAATCGCACCTCGCTGAACGTCGAGGGCGCTTTCCAGCACATCCT
>JBPCND010000261.1:0-2944 GCA_051001655.1 Nocardioides sp.
CTTCCCGAGGGCGTCCTCGAGGCGGACCAGGTCTCGGCGTACGGCGGCGTGGATGACCCTGTTCATCGACATCGGAACTCCCATGGGGTGACGCTATCGACCTTGGGGCCACAGCGGGAAGGCATCCTCTCCAGCGCGCTTCGGAACAACTCGGTCACCGAGGACGTTGAGGCCGGTATGCCCCTCATCGGTGAGTACGCCCCCAGCCCCAGCACGTGGGTCCGCGAGCAGGTCGACCTCTACGAGTCCTCCGGTGGCGACGAAGGCACGACCATGCGCGGGATGCCGGTCGTCGTCGTCACCTCCCTCGGGGCCCGCAGCGGAAAGCTCCGCAAGACGCCGTTGATGCGTGTGGAGCACGACGGTCGCTATGCGCTGGTCGCCTCCCAGGGCGGCGCGCCGGAGCATCCGACGTGGTACCACAACCTGGTCGCTCATCCCCAGGTCGAGGTCCAGGACGGGCCGGTCCGTCAGGACATGGCCGTCCGGCTCGTGACCGGCGAGGAGAAGTCGGTCTGGTGGGAGCGGGCGGTCGCCGCGTTCCCCGACTATGCCGACTACCAGGCGAAGACCGACCGCGAGATCCCGCTCTTCGTGGCCGAACCCGCCTGACTCGTCTGCTTTTGCTGCGCCTGCTTCGGCTCAGCCTGCCTGGGTGATCGAGACGGCGAGCGCGGCCAGGTGACGCAATCGCGCGAGCTCGGAGTCGAGGACCTCCGGCCCGCCGCGCCTGGCGAAGATGATCATCTCGTTGTCGTCCGCGAGCGGCGCCCCGGCGACCAGGGTCGACTCGAGGTGGCGCCATTCCTCCGGGAGCTCGAGCCGGGAGGCAGTCAGCCGAGGGAACCAGTCGGGTGCGCCGGTGACCACGTCGGGCGCGGCCGAGGTGCGATGGATCACGACTGGTCCGGAGTCGGTACGACGCAGCCGCATCGCCCAGTCCGCCCGGAACGTGATCGGCAGCAGGTCGACCAGCTCGTCACAGGCGGTCCGAGGCGACGCGGTCAGCTGCTCGACCACCTCGAGGTCGAGAAACAGGTTGCCGCCGGCGGCGTATCGCGAGATCCACAGCACGTGCACCCCGTCGAGATGGTTGCAGGCGGAGACGATCGAGTCGGGCATGATCCCGGGCACAGTCTCGAGCAGCACGTCGTCGACCGCGGTGCCGTCGCGGCGGTGCTCGACGATCTCGATCGCCTCTATGTCACCACCAGCCTCGCCGATCGTGGTCGCCACCCGACCCAGCGACCCCGGCACGTCAGGTAGCTCGACACGAAGCAAGAACGGCATGGCCCGTCGGCTCCCTTCCCCCATCGGCTGGTCTCGGGCTCGACCTTCTCACGCCTGGGTTACGGAGCCCTTTCGCGACCGAGCGGGAAGACGGCCCTCACCTCGTAACGGGGCCGACGCCGCGGTCCTTCCCCCAGGTGGGACTCGACCAATGCGATCTCGGTCGTCCGCCAGAGCGGCCCGCGGTAGGCATCGAGCACGCGCAGCCACCGGGTCGCCTCGATCGGCCGACCGGTGCGGGCAAGCGTCAGATGCGGCCGGAACCGGCCCCCGTCGACCTCGACCCCCGCTGTGGACGCGGCTGCACGCGCCCCGGTCGCGAGCCGCCTCAGCTCCTGCTCCCCGCTGTCGTTGCCGGCCCCCGTGCCGTCGGTGTGGTCGGCGCCGTCGGTGCTGTCGTGCTGCGGGGACGCGTCGATCGCCGCGAACAGCACCTTTGCCCGCGCAGGGTCGGGGAAGGCGCCGCCACCGGCGATGGCCAGCTCGACGGGAGCACGGCGCTGCGCCGCCCGCTCGAGGCGGTCCGTCAGATCGTCGAGGGCGCGATCCTGCACGCGGGGCAGGAAGGCCAGGGTCAGGTGCCACTGTTCGGTGCTGGTCCAGCGGAAGTCCGGCGTGGCCTCTTGCCGAGGTGTCAGGAAGTCCTCGAGGTGGTCCACCGCTGCCGGGGGTGGCACCACGGCCACGAACATCCGCACTGTGGCAGGCTACGCCCGCCCACAACGGCCATGCGGCATCACCGTGTCAGCCGCTCACCTGGTCGGCGAGGTCGACGAGGTCGGTCGCGATGACGTCCGGTGAGCTGAAGGACGAGGGGTACGCGCGGCCGTCCCTGTCCAGCCAGGCGGTGCGGAGACCAGCTCGGTGCGCCCCGTCGACGTCCCAGGGATGCGCCGCGACGAGCATCGCGTCATGCGCCTTCGCCCCGCAGCGGGCAAGGGCGTGCTGGTAGGCGCGAGGGGCCGGCTTCCAGATGCCGACGTCGGCGACCGAGAGGAACGCCTCGAGGTGCTGGTCGAGGCCGGCGCGTTCAAGCAGCGACCTCCCCACCTCGGCCGAGCCGTTGCTCAACGTGACCATCCGGAGACCGGCCTCGGCCAGGGCCTCGATGCCCGGAGGCACGTCGGGGTGCACCGGGAGGTTCCGGAAACCCGTCATCACGTGCTCCACCGCGTCGTCCTGGCTCCGGTCGAGGGCGGCCGGGTCGAGCAGCGTGCGGAGCGCCGCCGTACTGAGGTCGACAAAGGACGCGGACTCCCCGACCACGGTGAGAGCGAAGCCGTCGCGCAGGACGCTGGCGAACCAGGTCGCCGCGAGATGTCCCGGGGCGCCGACCTCCTCGAAAACCTGCCGCATCGGCGACATGTCCGACAGCGTCTCGTTGACGTCGAACACGATCACTTCAGGGCGTTCCTGCGCACTCATGTCAGCTCGGCCCGGGGTTGAACGTGTCCGGGTCCGGCCCCATGCGTTCGTCCCGGGCGAGTCCGTCGATGTCGGTCATGTCCGTCCCGGACAGCTCGAAGTCGAAGAGCGCGAAGTTCTCCTCCACCCGACTGCGGGTCACGGACTTCGGAAACACGATGTCGCCGCGTTGGACGTGCCACCGGAGGGTGACCTGGGCCGGCGCCCTGCCGAGGTTCCCCGCGATCCG
>JBPCND010000262.1:0-10432 GCA_051001655.1 Nocardioides sp.
CCTCGAACATGGGGTGGGGCTCGGGACCCTCCTGCTCGAGCACCTCGCGGCCGCCGCGCGCGACCGGGGGATCCAGAGCTTCACCGCCGAGGTGCTGTCCGACAACAGGCCAATGCTTCGCGTGTTCACCGGGTGCGGCTTCGACAGCGAACGCAGCTCCGAGCAAGGAGTAGTGACGCTCCACCTCGACACCGCTGCCACGGCCCACGCCGTGGCTGCCGCCGACGCCCATGAGGCTCGGGCCGAGGCGCGCTCCCTGGCACCCCTCCTCTACCCCACCAGCGTCGCCGTGGTCGGCGTCCGCCGCGAGGGGGGCGGAGTGGGACGTGCCGTCCTCGACGAGCTGGCCGTGGGGGGCTTCACCGGGCCCGTGTACGTCGTCCACCCCGCGCCGCTCGACATCCCTGGCGTGGTGTGCGCCAAAGACTTCGCCAGCATCGGTCGGACGGTCGACATGGTCGTCATCGCAGTCCCCGCCAGCGCCGTCGTCGAGGTCGTCCGGCAGGCGGGTGAAGCCGGCGCCAAGTCGGCGGTCGTGTTGTCGTCGGGCTTCAGCGAGGTCGGCGGCGACGGGGTCGCCCTTCAGCGCGAGCTGGTGGCGGTGGCCCGTCGGCACAGCGTGCGCGTCGTCGGCCCCAACTGCCTCGGCGTCATGTCATCGGCGTCCGATGTCCGGATGAACGCCACCTTTGCTGCCGGCCTGCCCGCGTCGGGTGGTCTGGCCGTCGCCTCCCAGTCCGGCGGAGTGGGGATCGCGATGCTGGACCTCGCGCGGGAGTCTGGCGCCGGGATGGCGTCCTTCGTGTCCCTGGGCAACAAGGCCGACGTCTCCGGCAACGACCTGCTGGCCGCCTGGCTCGAGGACGACCGGGTCTCCGCCGCTGCGCTGTACCTCGAGTCGTTCGGCAACGCGCGGAAGTTCGCTCGGGTGGCCCGGCGCTTCGCCGAGCGCAAGCCACTGCTGGCCGTGGTGGGTGGCCGTTCGTCGGGTGGCCGGCGCGCCGGGGCCTCACACACCGCGGCAGCGGCCGCTCCGGCCGTCGGGGTCGACGCCCTCTTCGCCCAGTCAGGCGTGATCGGCTGTCGCAGCCTCGCCGAGCTGGCCGACGCCGCACGGCTCCTCACCACGCAACCACTTCCTGCCGGCGCTCGGCTCGGCGTGGTCGGCAACGCCGGTGGACTCGGCGTGCTGGCCGCGGACGCTGCCGGCCGCCTCGTCGTACCCGAGCTGTCGACGACGATGCAGTCGCGGCTACACGACAAGGCACCCGGGGCAGCCGCCGTGAGCAATCCCGTCGACCTGGGCGCCGCGGCCAGTGCGGACGCTCTCCTGGCCTCGCCGACCTCGCTGCTGGAGTCCGACGAGGTGGACGCCGTACTCCTGATCGTCGCGGGCACCCGGGTCACCGACTCCGGCAACTTCCTCTCCGCCCTCGTCACGGCTCGAGCCACGGACCCGCACAAGCCCCTGCTCCTCGTCGTGATGGGTGCTGTCAAGGTGCCCGACGAGGCGCACGCCGCCTTCGCCCGCTTCGGTTCCGTGGAAGACGCCACTGAGGCGCTCGGCCACGCCGTGGCGTACGCCGCCTGGCTCGCGACGCCCGCGGGTGCGCCTCGGTCCGAGGTCCCCGGCGCCGCCGAGCGCGCCCGGCGGCTGGCCGACGCCGCGCTCACCTGCTCCACCACGGATACGGCGGGCTGGATCGCCTCGGAGGGTGCTCGCGACCTCCTGGCTTCCTACGGTGTCAGCGGGCCGTCGGCGCAGGTCGTCATGGGCGGACCGGCGGCCGTCGCCGCGGCCACCGAGATCGGATTCCCGGTCGTGGTCAAGGCCGCCGATCCCGAGGTCGTGCACAAGACCGACCGTGGTCTGGTTCGCACCGGTCTCACGTCGCCCGACGACGTTCGGGAGGCGGTCCGAGCGATCGCCACCGAGCTGAGCAACCCGGAGCCTTCCGTGCTCGTGCAGGAACAGGTCGGCTCCGGCGTCGAGATCGCCGTCGGGGTCATCAGGGACCCCGGCTTCGGTCCCCTGGTGATGGTCGCCGCCGGCGGCATCGCGACCGACGTGTGGGACGACCGGGTCTTCCTGATGCCACCTCTCACGGACCTCGATGCCGCCCGGGCGGTGCGTGCACTGCGGATCTGGCCGCTTCTGGCGGGCTTCCGGGGTTCGCCCCCGAGTGACGTCCACGCGCTCGAGGAGCTCATCCAGGCTGTCGGCCAGCTCGCCCTCGACGTGCCCGCCCTGGCCGAGATGGACCTGAACCCGGTCATCATGACGAAGCACGGAGCCGCCTGCGTGGACGTCAAGATCAGGCTCCAGTCGGCCGGTCGGGACGACGTGGGCATCCCACGCAGCCTGCGCACGGCGCCCTGAACAGAGGTTTGGGGACCAATTGCGTGCCTTTCGGGACCATTGCCCCGTCCGGTCCGAGCCGCTGAGGAGCACGCTCAGAGGGTGAACGAGCCAGCGGAACTGTCCTACGATAAGTGCTACGAGCTGCTCTCCGGCGGGGTCGTGGGGAGGGCCGCGCTGTGCACGCCGTCGGGACCGCGGATCTTCCCGGTCAACTACTCACTGGTCGACGAGTCGATCGTGTTCCGCACCGCGCCGTACAGCGTCCTGGGCACGTATGCCTGGAACACCCAGCTGGTGTTCGAGGTGGACAACCTCGACTACGAGCGGCACCTCGGGTGGAGCGTGGTCGCCACCGGCCGCGGCTCCCTGGTGGAGGACTCCGCGGAGCTGGCCATGATCCGGTCCTTCTGGGATCCGCGTCCGTGGGCCGGCGGAGTCCGCCTGGTCTATGTCCGGCTGCGCTGGGACGAGCTCAGCGGACGCCGGCTGGGCGGCGGCTGGACGCATGAGAACGAGATGCCGGTGCGCCGCACCGTCTGAGACGGCGAGCGTGCCGGCTGCCAGGATGGGCCCATGGTCGGCGAGCAATCCCCCGCGACGGCGCTGCCGTCGAGCGCCCAGGTTCTCCTCGACGCAGTCATCGCCATCAGCTCCGCCCTCGACATGCACCACGTCCTCGACCAGATCGTGGTGTCCTCGTGCGAGCTGACCGATGCCGAGTACGGCGCCCTCGGCGTGATCGGCGCTGACGGCGCGCTCTCCGACTTCATCACTCACGGCATCGGCGAGACAGACCGGGAGCTGATCGGAGACCTCCCCAGGGGGCACGGCATCCTGGGACTCCTGATCGAACACCCAGAACCCATCCGCCTCCAGGACCTGCAGGAACACCCTGCGTCGTACGGCTTCCCTGCCAACCACCCTCCGATGACCTCGTTCCTCGGAGTCCCCGTGCGCATCCGTGGCACCGTCTTCGGCAACCTGTACCTCACCGAGAAGCGCGGGGGTGGCTCGTTCACCGAGCAGGACGAGATGCTCGTGCAAGCGCTCGCCAGCGCCGCCGGCTTCGTCGTCGAGAACGCCCGCGCCTACGCGCTGAGCGAGCGGCAGCGGTCCTGGCTCGAGGCGTCCGCCCGCCTGCACGACACCTTGCAGCAGTCCCCCATCGAGCTCGCGGACGCCCTGCCGCACATCGCGGCAGGGACACGCGCGGTGTCCGGCGCCCTGGCCGTCGGCGTCTTTCGCCTCGACCACACGGGCACCCCGGCACTGATCGCGGCCGACGGTCGGGAAGCGGACGGACTCCCCGACGCAGCTGAGAAGGTGCGACGTGAGCTCGACCTCGCGTTCCGCGGGGAGCATCCCGAGGACGTCCGGCTCGGTCCCGACCGACTCATCCTGCTTCTCCCGTTGAGGACCCGGCTCTTCGCCACGCTCGTGCTGCTCGTGATCGTCGACGCACGGCAGGACGCCACCCGGCTGCCGAGCCAGGAGAAGGCGCTCACCTTGTCCTTCGCCGACCAGGCGGCCTTGGCGCTCGACCGGCTGCAGGCGCTCACGGACCAGCGGGAGCTGGCCATCGTCACCGACCGGGACCGGATCGCGCGCGACCTGCACGATCTCGTCATCCAGCGCCTGTTCGCCACCGGACTCCAGCTGCAGGGCATCCGCGCCAAGGCGGCCAGTCCTGCCGTGCAGGAACGCCTTGACCACGCCGTGGCCGATCTCGACACCACCATCCGCGACATCCGAAGCACCATCTTCGAGCTCCAGCAGCCAGATGGGATCTCGCTGCGCCACGAGGCTCAGCGGATGGTCTCGGAGTACCGCACCGTCCTCGGCTTCCCGCCGGTGCTGCGCACCCGGGGCCCGATCGACACCGTGACCGACGCGACCAGCACCGAGCACCTTCTCGCCGTCCTGCGCGAAGCCCTCTCGAACGTGGCCCGTCATGCCCGTGCCACCTCGACCATCGTGGAGATCACGGCGGAGCTCGAGGTTGCGCCCGGGGAGCTGATGCTGACGGTGACCGACGACGGGAGGGGGCTGCCCGAGTCGCCCTCGGAGAGCGGTCTGCGCAACGTGCGACAGCGCGCCGAACAGCTCGGCGGCACTGTGCGTCTCTCCGTCAACGACCCGCACGGCACTGTGCTGGAGTGGCGCGTCCCGCTGGGCTGAGCTCCGCGTCTGCCACCACGACAACGACCACGACCGCCGTACCCGGGCAGCCCGGTCGGCGGTCGCAGTCGTTCGAGGGGTCGAAGGGCTCAGCGCAGGATGGGGTTCTTCCGCACCAGGCTGGTGTCGGACCACTGGCGGCCGAAGCCCCAGGTGTTGCCGGCGTAGCCCAGGGCGAGGACCACCATGCTGATCGCGCCGATCAGGTGGACGTCGACCACCGGGTTGTTCTCGAGGGGGAGGCTCGCGGTCCACATGAGCAGGTACATGAGCGCACCCGCCGCGGTGCCGATGCGCATGCCGACCCCGGAGATCAACGTGGCGCCGATCGCGAGCAGGCCGACCATGAACAAGACGTTCACCCAGGTGTCGCCGGCCATCGACTCGAAGATGCTCTTGAAGGGGTTGTGGGCCGGGACGCCGAAGGCGAGGAAGCCCTCGGTGGGGTTGCCGCCGTTCAGCCAGGCGCCGTCCTTGGCGAGGAAGTCGATCCCGGTCCGGACGCCCTCCTCGTTGGTCACGGCTCCGGTGCTGAACCCGAGGGCGAGCAGCTTGTCGAAGAAGGCCCAGAGGAAGGTCACCCCAAAGGCGATCCGGAGCACCGCCAGCGCCTTGTCGAGCGCGCTGCCGGCGGCTCCGCCGGCTGCTTGCTCGGTGAGGTTCGTCCTCGTGTCTGCGGTTCCGTGGTGACTGTGTGTGGTGGCCATGAGATTGCCTTCCTGCTCGTCGTGCTAGATGTCTCCAGACTGCTCCGTTGCGACCGGCCCTGGCAGGGGAGGACGTCGCTAACTGGTGGGCACAAGGTCCTACGAGAGGAGGCGAGTGGCCAGCACGGCGGCCTGGGTGCGCCGCTCGAGGCCGAGCTTGGCCAGCAGGCTGGACACGTAGTTCTTCACCGTCTTCTCGGCGAGGAACAGTCGCTCTCCGATCTGACGGTTCGTCAGCCCTTCGGCGATGAGCTCGAGGATCTCGCGTTCACGCTCGGTGAGCCCGGCGAGCTCGTTCGCCTCGGGTACGCCGTTGCGGACGCGGTCGAGGACGCGAGCGGTGAGGGCTGGGTCGATCATGGACTGGCCGGCGGCCACCCGTCGAACGGTGTCGAGGAGGTCGTGGCCGGTGATCTGCTTGAGCACGTAGCCGGAGGCCCCGGCCAGGATCGCTGCGAACAGCGCCTCGTCGTCGTCGTAGGAGGTCAGGATCAAGGCTCGGATCGACGGGTCCACCGATCGGATGTCGCGACAGACGTCGATGCCGCTGCCGTCCGGCAGCCGGCCGTCGAGGATCGCGACGTCCGGACGCAGCGCCGGGATCCGACTGGTGGCCTCGGCCGCCAGCCCGGACTCACCGATCACCTCGATGTCACCGGCGCTCTCCAAGAGCTCGCGGAGCCCGCGACGGACCACTTCGTGGTCGTCGAGGAGGAACACCCTGATCGCAGTCACAACCATGTGTATCGCGGATCGGGACAACGGCACAGGGACGTTGGTCCCGCGTCCACGACGTCCCACCTCAGGGGCGTGCGTGGGTCTCGGTGACCCACCGGAAGAGCGAGATCCTGCGGCAGCGCACTGTCGCCTAAGCCCGCCGGGGGAACTGGCCGAAGTCCGGGGTGCGCTTCGCCTTGAACGCCTCCCGGCCCTCCTGGGCCTCCGCGGAGCCGTAGAAGAGCAGGTTGGCGTCATGGGCGAGCTGCTGGATCCCGGCATAGCCGTCCTCGTGGGCGTGGAAGCTCAGCTTGGACAACCGCAGCGCCCACGGCGACAGGGCCAACATCTCGCGGCACCACCGCACCGTCTCGCGCTCGAGGTCGGCGAGCGGAACGACGGTGTTGACCAGGCCCATGTCGAGCGCCGTCTGCGCGTCGTACTGACGGCAGAGGAACCAGATCTCCTTGGCCTTCTTCGGCCCCACCAGGTCGGACAGGATGCTCGAGCCGTAGCCGCCGTCGAACGAGCCCACCCTGGGGCCGACCTGCCCGAAGACCGCGTTGTCGGCGGCGATGGTGAGGTCGCAGACCAGGTGCAGGACGTGGCCGCCACCGATCGCCCAGCCGGCCACCATGGCGACGATGGGCTTGGGGCAGCGACGCATCTGCACGTGCAGGTCGGTGACGTGGAAGCGGCCGGTGGCGCCGGCGTCGGTCTGGTAGCCGCTGTCGCCGCGCACCCGCTGGTCGCCCCCCGAGCAGAAGGCCCGGTCACCCGCGCCGGTGAGGACGATGACGCCCACCGACTCGTCCTCCCGCGCTACGACGAGCGCCTCGGACACCTCGATCAGGGTCTGCGGGCGGAACGCGTTGTGCACCTCGGGCCGGTTGATCGTGATCTTCGCGATCCCGTCCTCGGTGGTCTCGTAGCGGATGTCCTCGTAGTCGCCCGCGGCCTGCCACACGATGTCGGGCCCGGTGTCGGTGTCGGTCATGCGGTGATTGTCGCGGATACCCTTCCTCGGGTGACCCCCGACCGCGACCCGATCCGTGAGGCGCAGCGCCAATGGGTCACCCACGGGTGGTCGGAGGCGGCCGACGGGATGGCCATGGTGACCTCCGTGGTCCGGGTCCAGCAGCTGCTGATGGAGCGCATCGACGCGGTGCTCAGGCCCTTGGAGCTGAGCTTCGCACGCTACGAGCTGCTGATGCTGCTCTCCTTCAGCTCCGCGGGCGCGATGCCCATGACCCGGGTGGGGTCGCTGCTGCAAGTGCACCCGACCAGCGTCACCAGCGCCGTGGACCGGCTCGAGAAGCAGGGATACGTCGACCGGACGCGCTCGGGCAGCGACCGCCGGGTGGTGCTGGCCTCGATCACCGAGGCCGGTCGGGACGTCGCCGGACGGGCCACGGCGGGGCTCAACGAGCAGGTCTTCGAGACACCCGGGCTGTCTTCGCGCGAGGTCACCCGGCTGACCCGACTGCTCGGCGCCTACCGGGCCAGCGCCGGAGACCGGGTCGACTGAGGGCCGGCTGCCGGCGACGTGCCAAACGACGCGGGGCGTCCTATCATCAAGTTAGTAGGACGTCCAACTAACCCAGCTGAAGGCCACCCGTGAGCGACCTCCACCAGCCCGTCCACCCGGTCCGTCTCGTCACCGCCTCGAGCCTCTTCGACGGCCACGACGCGTCGATCAACATCATGCGCCGGATCCTGCAGAGCCAGGGCTGCGAGGTCGTGCACCTCGGCCACAATCGCTCGGTCCAGGAGGTCGTGGACGCCGCGCTGGAGGAGGACGCCCAAGGCGTCGCGGTGTCGTCGTACCAAGGCGGCCACATCGAGTACTTCGAGTACCTCGTGGAGTCCCTGCGCGCCCAGGGCGCCGACCACGTCAAGGTCGTCGGCGGCGGTGGCGGCGTGATCGTGCAGGACGAGATCGACCGGCTGCGCGCCTCCGGCGTCACCATCTTCTCTCCCGAGGACGGCCAGCGGATGGGCCTGGTCGGGATGATCAACTCCATCGTCCGCGAGTGCGACTTCGACCTCTGGGCAGCCAAGCAGGTCAGCGCCGAGCAGATCCTCAGCGGCGACCGGTTCGCCATCGCGCGCGCGATCACCGGCGCCGAGCAGGGCCGGCTGCCTGCCGCCGTCCTGGAGCAGCTGCGCGCCGCCGGCGGGACACGACAGGCCGGCGCCGTCCCCGTGCTCGGCATCACCGGCACCGGCGGCTCCGGCAAGTCGTCGCTGACCGACGAGCTGGTCCGCCGGTTCCGGGTCGACCAACAGGACAAGCTGCGGATCGCAGTCCTGGCCGTCGACCCGACCCGCCGCAAGGGCGGCGGGGCGCTGCTCGGCGACCGGATCCGGATGAACTCCCTGGATGGCGACCGGGTCTTCTTCCGCTCGATGGCCACCCGTGGTGCCCACGAGCTGCCGGAGCACCTCGGCGACGTCATCGACGTGCTCAAGGGCGCCGGCTTCGACCTCGTCGTCGTGGAGACCCCCGGGATCGGCCAGGGTGACGCGGCGATCGTGCCCTTCGCGGACACCTCGATGTACGTCATGACGCCGGAGTTCGGCGCGGCCTCGCAGCTTGAGAAGATCGACATGCTCGACTTCGCCGACCTGGTGGCCATCAACAAGTTCGAGCGCCGCGGCGCCAAGGACGCGCTGCGCGACGTCGGCCGCCAGCTGGTCCGCAACCGCGAGGCCTTCGGCAAGCAGCCGAACGAGATGCCGGTCTTCGGCACCTCGGCCGCCACCTTCAACGACGACGGCGTGACCGCGCTCTACCAGCACCTGCGCGGGCTGCTCGGCGAACGCGGCCTGTCGCTCTCCGAGGGCACCCTGGAGCCGGTCGACGTCCGGCACTCCTCGGGGATCCGGCAGGTCGTGCCGACCGATCGGGTGCGCTACCTCGCCGAGATCACCGAGACCGTGCGTGGCTACCACCGCGACACCGAGGAGCTGGCCGAGGCCGCCCGGCGGGTGCAGCGGCTGGCGCTCGTGGCCGACGAGCTGCGCGACGTGGTCTCGACAAGCTCGACCAACGAGATCGACTCCGCCCTCGAGCGTGCGCAGGAGGAGCTGCCGGCCGAGGTCGCCGACCAGTTGGCGGCGTGGCCGGCCGTCGTCGAGTCCTACTCCGGCGACGAGCAGACCGTGTTGGTCCGCGACAAGGAGATCGTCACCGCGCTCACCCGGGAGTCCCTGAGCGGCAGCAAGATCCCGCGCGTCGCGCTGCCGTCGTACGCCGACCACGGCGAGCTGGTCCGCTTCTGGCGCCGGGAGAACCTCCCGGGCTACTTCCCCTTCACCGCCGGGGTTTTCGCGTTCAAGCGCGACGGCGAGGACCCCGCCCGGATGTTCGCGGGTGAGGGCGACCCGTTCCGCACCAACCGCCGCTTCAAGCTGCTCTCGGCCGACGGCGACGCCAAGCGCCTCTCGACCGCCTTCGACTCCGTCACGCTCTACGGCCGCGATCCCGACCCCCGCCCCGACGTCTACGGCAAGGTCGGCACCTCCGGCGTCTCCGTCGCGACGCTCGACGACATCAAGACGCTCTACGACGGCTTCGACCTGGTCTCCCCCACCACCAGTGTGTCGATGACGATCAACGGCCCGGCCCCAACGGTGCTGGCGTTCTTCCTCAACACCGTCATCGACCAGCAGGTCGACGCATTCCGCGCCAAGGAGGGCCGCGAGCCGTCCGACGAGGAGTCCGCCATGCTCGCGGCGTACGCCGTCGCCAGCGTCCGAGGCACCGTCCAGGCCGACATCCTCAAGGAGGACCAGGGCCAGAACACCTGCCTGTTCTCCACGGAGTTCTCGTTGCGGATGATGGCCGACATCCAGGAGTGGTTCATCACCAACCAGGTCCGCAACTTCTACTCCGTCTCGATCTCCGGCTACCACATAGCGGAGGCCGGGGCGAACCCGATCAGCCAGCTCGCGTTCACCCTCACCAACGGTTTCACCTACGTCGAGGCCTACCTCGCGCGCGGCATGGACATCGACGACTTCGCGCCCAACCTGTCGTTCTTCTTCTCCAACGGCATGGACCCGGAGTACTCCGTCATCGGCCGGGTCGCCCGCCGGATCTGGGCGATCGCGATGAAGGAGAAGTACGGAGCCAACGAGCGCAGCCAGAAGCTGAAGTACCACGTCCAGACCTCGGGGCGGTCCCTGCACGCGCAGGAGATGGACTTCAACGACATCCGGACGACGCTGCAGGCGCTGATCGCGATCTACGACAACGCCAACTCGCTGCACACCAACGCCTACGACGAGGCCGTCACCACCCCCGGCGAGGAGTCGGTACGCCGGGCTCTGGCGATCCAGATGATCATCAACCGCGAGTGGGGCCTGGCGATGAACGAGAACCCCCTGCAGGGGTCGTTCATCATCGACGAGCTCACCGACCTGGTCGAGGCCGCGGTGCTGGCGGAGTTCGACAGGATCAACG
>JBPCND010000263.1:0-5484 GCA_051001655.1 Nocardioides sp.
GCCGACATCGCCACCGAGACGCTCGTCGCAGGGCTGCAGGAGCTGGACTGGGAGGTCGACGACGTGACCGCCTACCGGACCGTGCGGGCCACCCCGCCGCCGGCGCCGACCCGGGAGGCGATCAAGACCGGCAGGTTCGATGCCGTGGTCTTCACCTCGTCCTCGACCGTGCGGAACCTCGTCGGCATCGCCGGCAAGCCGCACGCGTCGACGATCATCGCCGTCATCGGCCCGGCCACCGCCAAGACCGCCGAGGAGCACGGCCTCCGGGTCGACGTGCTGGCGGCGAGCCCGTCGGCCGAGGTCCTGGTCGACGCGCTGGCCGACTTCGGGGCAGCACGCCGAGCGTCGTTGGTCGAGGCCGGCCAGCCGGTCACGAAGCCATCCGTTCGACGTCCCTCCGCCCGCCGGAAGGCGACCTGAGGGCCATGGCGTCGGCTGGCTACCCGCACGTGCGTCCCCGTCGGCTGCGTCGTACCCCTGCCCTGCGCCGGCTCGTCGGCGAGACCTCGGTCCAGCCCGGGCAGCTGGTGCTGCCTGCCTTCGTGCGTGAGGGGCTCACCGAGCCGGCACCGATCTCGAGCATGCCGGGCGTCGTCCAGCACTCCCGGGACAGCCTGCGGAAGGCCGCAGCGGAGGCTGCCGAGGTCGGCGTCGGCGCGATCATGCTGTTCTGCGTCCCGACCCACAAGGACGCGACCGGGAGCGGAGCGGTCGACCCCGAGGGGATCCTCAACCTCGCCATCGCCGATGTCGTGGCCGAGATCGGCGACGCCCTGCCGGTGATGGCGGACCTGTGTCTCGACGAGTTCACCGACCACGGCCACTGCGGTCTCCTGTCCGCGGACGGCTCCGTCGACAACGACGCGACGCTCGAGGTGTACGCCGAGATGGCACTCGCCCAAGCCGCGGCCGGGGTCGACCTCGTCGGTCCGAGCGGGATGATGGACGGCCAGGTGGCGGCGATCCGTGCCGCGCTCGACCGCGCATCGCACCAGGACGTCGCGATCCTGGCCTACTCCGCGAAGTACGCCTCCGCGTTCTACGGACCGTTCCGCGAGGCGGTGGCCTCCACGCTCGTCGGCGACCGCCGGACCTACCAGGTCGACGGCGGCAACGTCCGCGAAGGGGTCCGCGAGGCGCTGCTCGATGTCGGGGAGGGCGCCGACATGGTGATGGTGAAGCCCGCGCTGGCCTACCTCGACGTGATCGGCGCGGTGCGTGCGGCCGTGGACGTCCCCGTCGCGGCCTACAGCGTCTCCGGAGAGTACGCCATGGTGGAGGCGGCCTCGGCCCACGGCTGGATCGACCGTGAGGGCGCGATCCTCGAGACCTTGATGTCGATCAGGCGGGCGGGAGCGGACGTGATCCTCACCTACTGGGCCGTCGAGGCCGCCCGGCTCCTGCGCCGCTGACCTGCTCGCTGACTGGCACGGACACCGGATTCGCGACTCGACCAGCCCTACGTGAGAATGGACCGGTGACCTTGCCCAGCGACCGGGACGCGCCTGGATCGGCCGCTCTGTTCGCGCGCGCCCGAACCGTGACGCCGGGCGGGGTCAACTCTCCGGTCCGTGCGTTCACCGCCGTCGGAGGCACCCCCCGGTTCATCGAGAGCGCCCGCGGGGCCTTGCTGCGAGACGTCGACGGCACCGAGTACGTCGACATGGTGTGCAGCTGGGGGCCGATGCTCCTCGGCCACGCCCACCCCGTCGTGCAAGAAGCCGTCGCGGCAGCCGTCGCCCGAGGTACGTCGTACGGCACCCCCACGCGCCCCGAGGTGGAGCTCGCCGAGGAGATCGTCGAGCGGACCTCGGTCGAGCAGGTCAGGTTCGTCTCCTCGGGCACCGAGGCGACGATGTCCGCTGTCCGGCTGGCCCGCGGGTTCACCGGCCGAGAGCTGATCGTGAAGTTCGCCGGCTGCTACCACGGCCACGTCGACTCGCTGCTGGCCGCGGGGGGTTCGGGTCTGGCGACCTTCGCCGTGCCCGGCACGCCGGGGGTCCCGGCCGCATCGACCGCTGCCACGATGGTGCTGCCCTACAACGACCGGACCGCTGTCGAGCGGCTCTTCGCCGAGCACGGTGACGAGATCGCCTGCCTCATCACGGAGGCCTCACCGGGCAACATGGGCGTCGTCCCGCCGCTGCCCGGCTTCAACGGGTTCCTCGCCGAGATCTGCGCGCGCAACGGCGCCCTGTTCGTCAGCGACGAGGTGATGACCGGCTTCCGGGTCGCTCGCTCCGGCCAGTGGGGGCGAGACGGTGCCCGTGAGGGCTGGCGCCCCGACCTGGTCACCTTCGGCAAGGTGATGGGTGGCGGGTTCCCGGCGGCAGCGTTCGGAGGTCGGGCCGACGTGATGGGCATGCTCTCCCCGGAGGGGCCCGTCTACCAGGCCGGCACCCTCTCGGGGAACCCGGTGGCGACGACGGCGGGCCTCGCCACGCTGCACGCCGCGACCGACGAGGTCTACGCCCACCTCGACCGGGCTGCGGGCCATCTGGCCGACGAGACAGGCAAGGCGCTCACCGCGGCCGGCGTGCCGCACCTCGTGCAGGCCGGTGGGAACATGTTCAGCGTGTTCCTGTTCGACGAGCCCGTCGAGGAGGTCCGGGACTTCGCAGCGGCGTCGTCGCAGAACCTCGACCGCTACAAGGCCTTCTTCCACTCGATGCTGGGCCAAGGCGTGTTCCTGCCGCCGAGCGCCTTCGAGGCATGGTTCCTCTCCTCCGCCCATGACGACACGATCCTGGACCGCGTGGTCGCAGCACTTCCGGCCGCTGCACGTGCCGCGGCCGCCGTACCCCCTCGAGGAGACGCATGAGCGCCCAGCCCGCCGCCGGCCCTGACAACACCGTGACGACCGTCCACCTGGTCCGACATGGGGAGGTGCACAATCCCACTGGCGTGCTCTACGGGCGCATGGACGGCTACCACCTCTCCGACCTCGGCCGGCGGATGGCGCAGCGGGTGGCGGACGCACTCGTCGACCGGGAGATCGTCGCGGTGATAGCCTCGCCCCTCGAGCGCGCACAGGAGACGGCAGGCCCGGTCGCCGAGGCGCACGGTCTCGAGATCGGCACCGATGCGCGCGTCATGGAGTCCGGCAACGTCTTCCAGGGCAAGCGTTTCGGCGTCGGTGACGGCGTGCTCAAGAAGCCGCAGGCCTGGCGCCACCTGTGGAACCCGTGGCGGCCGTCGTGGGGTGAGCCCTACAAGGAGGTCGTCGCGCGGATGATGGCCGGTGTGTACGCCGCCCGCGACGCCGCCCGCGGACGCGAGGCCGTCGTGGTCTCCCACCAGCTGCCGATCTGGATCACCAGGCTGCACATCGAGAAGCGGTCGTTCGTGCACGACCCGCGACGCCGGCAGTGCACCTTGTGCTCGCTCACGTCGCTCACGTTCGTCGACGACGAGATCACCACCGTTCGATACAGCGAGCCCGCCGCCGACCTGATCCCGGTCAGGGACCGTCAGGCGCCGTTCTCCGCCGGAGGTGCCGCCGACCAGGACAAGCCGCCGCCGGTGGCAGGCGCCTGAGCCGATGTCCGCGCGCCGTCGTACCCTTCCACTGCTCGACCCTGTGGTCACCGTGGCCGTCATCCTGGTGGTCGGGGCCGCGGCAGGCTGCACCAGCGACATCGGCAGCTCCGGCGACCAGGGTTTCGTCTCGGGCCAGGGCATCATCACCGTGGTCGCCGAGGCGGAGCGGTCGGCACCCGGTGAGGTCGCGGGCGAGACGATCGACGGTGAGCCGCTGTCCCTGTCGGACTACGCCGGCCAGGTCGTCGTGGTCAACGTGTGGGGTTCGTGGTGTGTGCCGTGCCGCACCGAGGCGCCGATGCTGGCCGAGGCCGCCCGCGACCTGGAGTCGGAAGACGTCGCCTTCCTCGGCATCGACTCGCGGGACTCCGACCAGGACAACGCGCGGGCGTTCGTGCGGACCTTCGACATCCCGTATCCCAGCATCTACGACCAGGAGGGGCGCACGCTGCTGGCCTTCCGCGGGACGCTGACCCCGAGCTCCATCCCGAGCACGGTCGTCATCGACCGTGAGGGGAGAGTGGCCGCCAGCGTGCTCGGCGAGATCACCCGGACGACCCTCGACGAGCTCGTCGAGGAGGCGTCCTGATCGTGGGACCCGGGGTGGTGGCAGCGACGGCCGTGACAGGCATGGACGTGGGGGACTGGTTCCAGGGCGCCGTGCTGTCCGGCTCCCTGGTGCTGGCGCTGCCGGTCGCGGCACTGGCCGGCCTGGTGTCGTTCTTCTCCCCGTGCGTCGTGCCGCTGCTGCCCGGCTATCTGTCCTACGCCACCGGGCTCTCCGGCGCCGACCTCGAGCATGCCCGTCGCGGGCGGCTGGTGCTCGGTTCGTCGCTGTTCGTGCTCGGCTTCTCGTTCGTCTTCGTGGCTCTCGGCACGCTCTCGGGGGCGCTCGGCGACTGGCTCTGGACCTACATGCGGCCGATCACCATGGTCCTCGGGGTGGTCACGATCCTGGTGGGCATCGCCTTCCTCGGACTGGTCCCGTGGCTGCAACGCGACGTGCGGTTCCACCGGGTCCCCGCGGTCGGCCTCGCTGCCGCGCCCCTGTTGGGCGTGCTCTTCGGACTCGGCTGGACCCCCTGCATCGGCCCCACCCTGGCCGCCGTACAGACCCTCGCCCTGCACGAGGGCACCGCCGGTCGAGGTGCCCTGCTCAGCGGTGCCTACTCCCTCGGGCTCGGGATCCCGTTCGTGCTCGCCGGGTTCGCCTTCCGCCGCACGCTGGGTGCGGTGGCCTGGGTACGCCGCCACCAGGCCTGGGTCACCCGGGCCGGTGGCCTGATGCTGATCGTCGTCGGAGCGCTGCTGGTCAGCGGCCTGTGGGACGTGTGGGTCGGTGAGCTCCGGGGGTGGGTCGGTGGGTTCGAGGTGGCGGTATGACGACCACCAACCAACGACGGAACGCCGAGCCACCCCTCGTCGGTGCGGGCGGTGCCGCCCGGAACCCGACTCCGCCGACGGGTCCGCCGGCGCTGAGCCCGGTGGAGATGTCGCGTTGGGCCTGGCGGCAGCTGACCTCGATGCGCACCGCGCTGGTGCTGCTGTTCCTGCTGGCTCTCGCTGCCGTCCCGGGCAGCGTCGTGCCCCAGCGGGACATCGACGCCGTCGCTGTGCGCAGCTGGCAGCAGGAGTATCCCCGGCTGGGGCCGGTCTACGAGTTCCTCGGGCTCTTCGACGTCTACGGCTCGGTCTGGTTCGCCGCGATCTACCTCCTGCTGATGATCTCGCTGGTGGGCTGTGTCCTGCCGCGCCTGCGGGTCTACTGGAAGGCTATGCGGGCTCGACCTCCCCGGGCGCCGAGAAACCTCTCGCGGCTGCCGGAGTCACGCGTCTTCGAGCTCGAGGAGCCCCCGGACGTCGTCTTGGGCCGGGCCGTCGAGGTGCTTCGCGGTCGCCGCTACCGGGTCGAGCTCGCCGACGCCTCTGACGCCGCCGACG
>JBPCND010000264.1:0-12605 GCA_051001655.1 Nocardioides sp.
CTGCACCCGGCCACCTCGTCGACATCAACCACCTGCCCAGCCTGGCGACCATCGAGGTGTCCGGTGAAGGGGTCCGGATCGGTGCCCTCGCGCGGCACCGGCAGGTCGAGCTCGACGCGTCGGCGTACGACGCCGTACCCCTCCTGCGCCAGGCCCTGGAGAACGTCGCGCACCCGACGATCCGCAACCGGGGTACGACGGTGGGCAGCCTCGTCCACGCCGACCCGGCTGCGGAGATGACTGCGGTTCTGGCCCTGCTCGGCGGCAACGTGGAACTCGTCGGACCCGGCGGCACCCGTCAGGTCGCCGCGGACGACTTCTTCACCGGACCGATGTCCTCGGCCACGGCCGAAGACGAGCTCGCGGTCTCGGCGGTCTTCCCGCAGCCTGCCGCTGGCAGCGGCACGGCGTTCGTAGAGCTGGCCCGGCGGCACGGGGACTACGCGATGTGCGGGGTGGCGGCCGTGGTTACCCTCGACGGGGACCTGGATGTGACGGCGGCGAAGGTCGGCCTGATCTGTGTCGGGGACGGGCCGGTCGTGGTCGACCTGGGGTCGGCCGTGAGCGGCGGCAGCCTCGACCCTGGCGTGATGGGTGAGCTGGTTGACGCGGCGATCGAGCCGGAGGCCGACATCCACGCGACCGCGGAGTATCGCCGCCACCTGGCGCTGGTCCTGACTGGTCGGGCCGTCGACCAGGCCCGGGACAACGCCCTGGCCCGATCCGGCGCCGCTGCGAACAGCGAGAGCAGCGAGGGAGCGGCGTGAGCGAGCAGACCGTCGCGGTGTCGCTGGTCGTCAACGGCAACCGGCACGACCTCGAGCTGCCGCCCCGGCGTCTGCTCTCCGACGCGCTGCGCCACGACCTGCGGCTGACCGGCACGCACGTCGGGTGCGAGCACGGCGTCTGCGGCGCGTGCACCGTGCTGGTCGACGGGGCCGCCGTGCGGTCCTGCCTGGTCTTCGCGGTCAGCCTCGAGGGCTCGGAGATCACCACCGTGGAAGGCTGCCGGTCCGACGACGGCGGGATGGGCCCGGTGCAGCAGGCGTTCCACGAGTGCCATGCGCTGCAGTGCGGCTTCTGCACACCCGGCTTCATCACCACCGTGACGGCCTACCTCGAGGAGAGCCCGCAGCCGACCGCCGCCGAGGCCCGGGAGGCGCTCAGCGGAAACCTGTGTCGCTGCACCGGCTACCAGAACATCGTCGCCGCCGTGCAACGAGCGGCCGAGCTGACCACCGGGGCGCGGAGGGAGGGCTCGTGAGCACCAAGCTCTTCGGGCAGCGCGTCCCGCGCAGCGAGGACCCGCGCCTGGTCACGGGCAACGGGCGCTACCTCGACGACCTCGGCCAGGACGCCCTCGAGGTCGCCTTCGTGAGGAGCCCGCACGCCCATGCGCGGATCGTTGACATCGATGTGACCAACGCGGTTGAGGTGGAGGGCATTGTGGCCATCTACACCCACGACGACCTGGTGGCTGACCAGGAGATGCACGGCACCCGGATGGCCGAGCCGTTGCCGCTGCTGATCCCGCACCCCACCCTGACGCACGGCCGGACGCCGTACGCCCTCGCTCGTGACGAGGTCAACCACGTCGGTGAGGCGATCGTGATGGTCGTCGCCTCCGACCGGTACGCCGCCGAGGACGTCACGTCGCGCATCCGCGTCGACTACGAGTCCCTGCCGGCAGTCGTCGGGGTGGAGGCCGCCCGGGCCGCAGAGCACCTCGTGCACGACGACGTACCCGGCAACATCGCCGCGGTCATGGTGCAAGAGACCGGCGACGCGGACGCGGCGATCGACGTGGCACCCCATCGCCTCGAGCTCGACCTGGCCATCGAGCGGAGCGCGTCGATGCCGCTGGAGGGCAAGGGGGTCCTGGCACGGTGGGACGCCGACGACGAGTCGTTGACCGTGCACTCCTCGACCCAGACGTCGACGAGCGTGCGGCAGGCGATCGCGGCCAAGCTGGCGCTGCCCGTGGACCGGGTCGAGGTGATCACACCCGACGTCGGCGGCGGCTTCGGGGTCAAGATCGTGCACCCGTGGCCCGAGGAGGTGCTGGTCCCCTGGGCGGCGATCCGGCTCGGCCGGCCGGTCAAGTGGACCGAGGACCGGCGCGAGCACTTCGTCTCCAGCGCCCACGAGCGCGGCCAGCTGCACAGGGTCCGGGTCGGCTACGACGATTACGGCCGGCTGCGCGGGCTGTCGGTGCAGTTCTGGCACGACCACGGGGCCTACATCCCCTACGGCCTGATCGTCCCGATCATCACCTCCACCCAGCTGCTTGGTCCCTACAAGCCCGGTCCGTACCGGGTCGAGTTCCACAGACTCTACACCAACACCGTCATCTTGACCCCCTACCGGGGCGCCGGCCGGCCACAGGGCTGCTTCGTGATGGAGCGGACCCTCGATGCGATCGCCGCCGATCTCGGGCTGGACCGGACGGTGGTGCGCGAGCGCAACTTCATCCAGCCGGCCGAGATGCCATATGACCAGGGGTTGATCTTCCAGGACGGTCGGCCGCTGGTCTACGACTCGGGTGACTTCCCGGCGTCGATGGCCAAGCTCAAGGAGCTCGTCGGCTGGGACGACTTCGCGGCCGTCCGCGAGCAGGCACGGGCCGAGGGACGACGGGTCGGGATCGGCATCGCCTGCTATGTCGAGGGCACCGGCGTCGGTCCCTACGAGGGCGGCCACGTCCGGGTGGAGACCGACGGCAGCGTGGTCGTCTCGACCGGCCTGACCACGCAGGGCCAGGGGCACCAGACGATGCTGGCGCAGATCGTCGCCGACGAGCTCGGCGTGCCCTTCGACCGGATCAGGGTCACCACCGGGGACACCCGGCGCTTCAAGTACGCCGTGGGCACGTTCGCCTCGCGCACGGCCGTGATGAGCGGCAGCGCGGTCGCCCTGACCGCGCGAGCCGTGCGGGAGAAGGCTCTCCGGATCGCCGCGCAGGCACTCGAGGCCTCCGTCGAGGACCTCGAGATCGTCGATGGACACGTCCGGGTGCAGGGCGCAGGTCACGGGGAGGGGACGCAGATCGACCTGGGCGCGGTCGCCGTACTCTCCAACCCGCTGCGCTACGCCTTCGACGAGGGGGCCGAGCGGGCCACCCAGTTCGGCACCCCGGGCGAACCGGACCGGCCACCCATCGAGGTCGGCGACGCGCCGGGACTCGAGGCCAGCGACTACTACTCACCGACCCGGTCGACGTACGCCAACGGCATGCACGCCGTCGTCGTCGAAACCGACCCGAACACCGCTGACATCACGATCCTGCGCTACTGCGTCGTCCACGACTGCGGCACGCTGGTCAACCCGATGATCGTCGAAGGCCAGATCCACGGGGGGGTCGCGCAGGGTGTCGGCGGCGCGCTCTATGAGCGGATGGAGTATGCCGCCGACGGCCAGCTGCTCAACGCCTCGTTCATGGACTTCCTGATGCCCTACGCCACGGAGGTCCCGGAGATCGAGATCGACCACCTCGTGACGCCGTCGCCGCTGAACCCGCTCGGGGTCAAGGGCGCCGGCGAGGCGGGCGTGATCCCCGGCTCGGCGGCGATCGCGGCCGCCATCGAGGACGCAGAGGGCTTCCCGATCCGGCGGATGCCGATCTCTCCGAGCGAGCTGTTCCACCTCCGCCAGACCCATGCGGGTCCGGCCGACCGAGAGGACGCGTCATGAAGGTGTCCGGCACGTCGACCCTGACCGCGGACCGGGCGACCGTGTTCGCTGCCCTCAACGACCCGGCCGTGCTCGTGGCGTCGATCCCCGGCTGCCGACGGCTCGAGGCCCTCGGCGACGACGTCTATGCGATGACGGTCGCTGCCGGGGTCGGCTCGATCAAGGGGGTGTACGACGGCCAGGTCCGCCTCTCCGACCAGGACGAGCCCTCGTCCTTCCGGATGCACGCGCAAGGGGCCGGAGCACCCGGCACCATCGGCGCCGACGTCGAGGTGACGTTGGTCGATGCCGTCGGCGGCGGGACTTCGTTGACCTACGAGGCCGACGCCACCGTCGGCGGGATGATCGGCGGGGTCGGACAGCGGATGTTGACCGGGGTGTCGAAGAAGATGGCTGATGAGTTCTTCCGCAATGTAGACGCCGTCTTGGCAGGGACGCCCGGCTCCGCCGGGCGCCCCCCGGAGGGGGCGGCTGCCAGCCACCCCGGCTCGTTCCTCGCCGGGGGGCCGGGCCCATCCGCGGCCGCCGCCCCCTCTGGGGTCCGCCCGGCTGGCTCCCCGTCTCCGTCGGGCTCGGCCGCGGCTGCGGGGACCGTCTTCACGGCTCCGGCTGCACCTGTGACGAGCGCGGGACCTGGTTTCGTGGTGGGGGTCGCGGTGGGGGCTGGTGCGGCTCTGGCGGGGGCGCTCGTCGGGGCCTGGATCTCGTCGCGGCGCCGGGGCTGAGCCGAGTTGTGAGCGGTCTGACGAGCTCTGATGGAACGGTCGGCACCTCGCCGGGCGGGCCGGTGGTGCCGAGCGTTCCACGAGGCGGCCGACTCGCGGGCCGTCATCGCAGTCCCGACCGGTCGGGTCACCACAACCCTGGGTGGCCGCATGCCTGACATCCACTGTTACTCCAGCGCCCGGGAGATGGCGGCTGCTGTTGCGGCGAAGGAGATCTCCGCGCGGGAGCTGCTCGAGCTGCACCTCGACCGAATCGCCGAGGTGAACCCTGCCGTCAACGCTGTGGTCAGCCTGGACGTGAAGCGGGCGCTCGAGGGGGCGGCCGCCGTGGACGAGCGGACTGCCTCCGGGGGCGAGCTCGGCCCCTTGCACGGTTTGCCGCATGCGTTCAAGGACACCCATGAGGTCGCGGGATGGCGGACGACGTACGGCTCTCCGCTCCGGGAGCACCACGTGCCGCGCCGCGACGAGCTGGTCGTCGAACGCATCCGCGGCGCCGGAGCCGTCGTGATCGGCAAGACCAACGTGCCGGAGTGGGCGGCAGGTTCGCACACGTTCAACCCGATCTTCGGCACCACTCGCAACCCCTACGACCTGTCGCGGTCCGCCGGCGGGAGCAGCGGGGGAGCGGCCGCCGCGCTGGCCACCGGGATGGTGCCGTTGGCCGACGGCAGCGACATGGGCGGCTCGCTGCGCAACCCCGCGTCGTTCTGCAACGTGGTCGGCCTTCGCCCGAGTGTGGGACGCGTGCCGCAGTGGCCGAGCACCAACGCCTGGGACCTCACGTCCGTCGGCGGCCCGATGGCGCGCAGCGTGGACGACCTGGCGCTGCTGTTGTCGGTGATCGCCGGACCCAGCACGCGCGCCCGGCTGTCCCTGGAGGCGCCCGGATCGACCTTCGCGCCGCCACTCGAAGGGACCCTGTCTTGTCTGCGGGTCGCCCTGAGCACCGACCTCGGGGGCGCCTTCGAGGTCGACGACCAGGTGGCTGGCATCGTCTCGGCGCAGGGAACTGTGCTCGAGGAGGCCGGAGCCCACGTCGAGCAGGACCACCTTGACGTCACCGGAGCGGAGTCGGCCTTCCGCACGCTGCGCGCGTGGCTGTTCCAGGCCCGGTTCGCTTCCCTGCTGGCGAAACGTCCTGACGCCTTCAAGTCCTCGCTCGCTGACAACATCAGGGCAGGCGAGGACCTCACCGGCGCGGACGTCGAGGCGGAGTACCAAAGGCTGACGACGCTGGCCGAGAAGGTCCGGGTGTTCTTCGAGACCTACGACGTGCTGGTGCTGCCGGTCAGCCAGGTGCCGCCGTTCGACGCGACCGAGGAGTTCCCCGCGACGATCAACGGGCGGCCGCAGGAGAGCTACCTGGACTGGATGCGCTCGGCCTTCCTGATCACCGTCACCGGCTGCCCGGCGATCTCGGTCCCGGCCGGCTTCACCAGCGAGGGCTGGCCGGTCGGTATCCAGATCGTCGCCGCGCCGCGCCGGGACCGGAGGCTCCTCGAGGTCGCGCACGCCTTCGAGCAGCTCACCCGCGTCGGCGACCGGCGCCCCGTCATGGAGGTCTTTGGATGAGAGTCCCCGGACACCGCTCGGCGCGCGAAGTGGTCACAGACTGCAGCTTCCCCGCGCCGAGACGTGCCGTTATTGACCACTCCTCGTGCGGGGTGGCCAGATGACCCCGGAGACCGCCCGGATCCGGATCGGGATCGACACCGGCGGCACCTTCACCGACGTGGTCGCGGTCGACGAGGTCAGCGGCCGGCTGGTCGCCACCAAGACGCCGTCCACACCGCACGACCCGGCCGTAGGGTTCATGGCCGGCGTGCACAAGGTCCTCGAGCTGCTCGATGTCGACGGCAGCTCGGTCAGCGCGGTCAGCCACGGCACGACGGTCGCCACCAACAAGCTCCTCGAGGGCAAGGTCGAGAACCTCGGCTTCCTCACCACCGAGGGCTACGAGTTCATGCTTGAGATCGCCCGTCAGTCGGTGCCCGACGGCTACGGCAACTCCTACTTCTGGGTGAAGCCGGACCGGATCGTGCCCGTCCACCGGGTGAAGACCGTCCCGGGTCGGCTCGCCGTCGACGGGAGCGAGCTCCGACCATTCGACGCGGCCGCCGCCGGCGTACAGGCCCGGTGGTTCCGCGACCAGGGGATCAACACGATCGGGGTGTGCTTCCTGCACTCCTACGCCAATGACGAGCACGAGCGGGCGATGCGCGACGTCCTCACTGCCGAGCATCCCGAGGCCACGGTGTCGATCTCCAGCGAGGTTCTGCGGGAGTACCGCGAGTACGAACGGTCGGTCACAACGCTCGTGGACGCGGCCGTGAAGCCGGACATCCGTGCCTACGTCCAGAACATCTCGAGGCATCTCGCGGCCTTCAGCAGTTCGTCAGCGGTCGGCCCGGGCGGCGAACCCGAGATTCCCCTGACCAACCGGCGCGGGGAAGTTCCCTTCTACGTGATGAAGTCGAACGGGGGGGTGCTCTCGGCTGAGGAAGTCGTGCACCAGCCGATCACCACCGTGCTCTCGGGTCCGGCGGCAGGGGCACACGGGGCCGCGGTCGTCGCCGAGAACGCGGGCTTCTCCCAGGTGGTGACCTGTGACGGCGGGGGTACGTCGACCGACGTCACCGTCGTGGTCGACGGCCGACCGGCTCTCACCACGGAGGGCCATGTCGGGGCCTACCCGAGCAAGATCCCGATGATCGACGTGGTGACCGTCGGAGCGGGTGGGGGGTCGATCGCGTGGATCTCACCGGAAGGCACCCTCAAGGTCGGCCCGCAGTCGGCCGGCGCCGACCCGGGACCAATGTGTTATGGGAGCGGTGGATTCGATCCGACCATCACCGATGCCCATGCGGTGCTGGGCCGGATCCCGCCGCACTTGCTCGGCGGGGAGGTTCCGCTGCAGGTCGACCTGGCCGAGCAGGGCATCCGCGACCTTGCCGGCAATCTGGACCTGGGCTTCGAGGCCTGCGCGACCGGGGTCCTGGAGATCTCCGCGTGGAACCAGGCCAACGCGCTGCGCCAGGTCACCGTCAACCGGGGGCTCGACGTCCGCGACTTCACGATGGTGACCTTCGGCGGGTCCGGCTCGCTGCTGGCCTGCCGGCTGGTGGACATCCTCGGGCTCGACGGGGTGCTGGTGCCACTCAACCCGGGGAACCTCTCGGCCTACGGCCTGCTCACCGTCGACGTCCGCAACGACTACGTCCAGACCGCGGTGGCGCGGCAGTCCGCCCTCGACGTCGCCGAGGTGCAGGGCATGTTGGACGCCCTGGCCTCGCAGGCCGACGCCGCCCTCGCACGCGAGGGGTTCGCGGTCGAGGAACGCATCTTCGTCCGCACGGCCGACCTGCGCTACTACGGGCAGGCCTACGAGGTCCGGGTCGACGTCCCGGACGGCCCTGTCGACGATGCCCTGCTCGCTGCTGTCGCCGGGAGCTTCCACGACGAGCACAAGGCGCTCTACGACTACGACTTCCGCGACGACGCCCGGCAGGACGTCGAGTGGGTCAACCTGCGGGTGACCGGCGTCGGTCCGATCCGCAAGCCTGAGGTCCGTGAGATCGCAGCGGGAGCCGGCGCCGAGCACGGCCGGACCGGCACCCGGCTCGTGTTCTTCGACGACGTCTGGGCCGACACGCCCGTCTACGACCGCGCCCGGCTCGGCGCAGGGGACGTGGTCGAGGGGCCGGCCGTCCTGGAGGAGTTCAGCTCGACCGTACCTCTGCATCCCGGGTTCAGCGCCCGAGTCGACGGGTTCGGCAACCTGGTCATCGGGAGGAACACGTGAGCGGCCCCGACGGACCCGGCCGGCCGACGGCGCCGTACCGGCTGACCGAGGAAGGGACCGCACCGGACCCGGTCCTGGTGGAGATCGTGGAGGGCTATCTCGCCTCGGTGGAGCAGGAGGTGGAGACGGCGATCGGCCGGACGTCGCGCTCGCCGATGATCCGTGACGCCCACGACTACCGGGCAGGCATTCACGACCGGCACCTGCGCAAGCTCACCGGCCGGTCCTACTCGGCGCTGGTGCACCCCGTGGTCCGCGACTACCCGATCGACACGATGCGGCCCGGCGACGTCTTCTTCCACAACGACGTCTACCTCTCCGAGGGGGGCATCGGCCACCTGCCGGACCTCTGTGTCACGGCCCCGGTGTTCGCCAACGACCCCACGGTCGGAGGGTCCACGAGGAGCGGCGCCCTCCGTGTGGTGGCCTTCGTCCAAGCGTTCGGCCACCACGACGACATCGGCGGCTCAGTGCCGGGCTCGATGCCCAGCCACGCGAGAAGCGTGTTCGAGGAGGGGCTGATGGTCCCGCCGATCCGGCTGTGGGACCAGGGCGTGCCGTGTGAGCAGGCGCTCAAGATCATGACCCGAAACTCCCGGATGCCGGAGTCGCTGGCCGCCGACCTCGACGCGGAGTGCTCCGCCTGTCTGATGGGTGCGCGGCGGATGACCGAGCTGTTCGACCGTTATGGCGCGCGGGTCGTCGAGGAGTGCTTCGACGCCGTGCTCGACAAGACCACCGCTACCTATCGCCGCGAGATCCTCTCCAAGGTCCCGGTGGGGGAGTACGTCTGGGAGGACTACGCCGAGCACGACGGCGTCGACGAGCCGAGGCTGCACACCCAGCGGATCACGCTGACGCGTACGGCGGCGGACGACCCGGCCGGGGAGCGGCTGATCCTGGACTTTCACGGCACGGCTCCGCAGGCCAAGGGGCCGATCAACCACTGTGGAGACTACGCCGACGGCAACTTCCTGAAGAAGTGGCTTGCTCCGATCCTGCGCAACCTCGCCGACAGCCCGGAGCGGATGGCCGAGCTCGACGTCAACGAGGGCGTCGTACCCCTGATCGAGATGCGCTTCCCGCCGAAGGGGACGCTGCTGACCCCGGAGTTCCCGGCGCCGACCAACGCCCGGACGTTCGTGATCCTGCGGCTGCTCGGCGTGCTGGCTGGTGTCCTGGCCAAGGCCGTGGACGGGAGGATGCCTGCGGACCAGGAGACGATCCGCTACACCGGCGTCTACGGGACCGACCTGGACGGGGCGCCGTACCTGATGCGGGAGGTGCTCGGCGGTGGTTCGGGCGGTCGCTACTACGCCGACGGCGAGGACACCATCCATGTGGTCCCGGACTCGCGGAACCTGCCGACCGAGTTCTCCGAGTCGCGGTTCCCCTTCCTCGTCGAACGGCTCGGACTCGCGGTCGACAGTGGCGGCGCCGGTCGGCACCGGGGCGGCCTGGGTTATGAGAAGCACATCCGGATGTTGAAGGAGGCGCATTTCATGTCGATCGCTGACCGGTCGATCCTGGCCTGCTGGGGTGTCCGCGGCGGCAAGGCCGGGCGATCCTTCGAGGTCACCATCGACCCCGGCGGGTCGAACGAACGGGTCGTCGACGCATTGGCCGACGGCGAGCCGGTAGCAGCCGGTGAGGTGATCCGGATCCGCACGACGGGGGGCGGCGGCTGGGGGGACCCGATGGAGCGGCCGTACGACGAGGTCGCGCGCGACGTGCTGTGGGGAAAGGTGTCCCGGGACGGCGCGCGAGCCGACTACGGCGTGGTCGTCACCGGACCGGTGGACGACCCGGAGGTCGACGCCTCCACGAGTGACGACCTCCGGGCCGCTGTGCGCGAGGGACGCGGCGAGCAGCCGTTCTTCGACCGGGGACCCGGCTACGCCAGGCTCGCCGCCGGAGCCACCAGCGCCGATGTGGACTGGCTCCGATGAGGGTGCTGCTGGCCTTGGGCGGCAACGCGCTCGCCCGCGACGACGGACGCGTCCGGCCCGAGGACCAGGTCGCCGCCGCCGAGGTCGCGATGGACGCGGTGGCAGAGCTCGTCGTGCGCGACATCGAGGTGGTGCTGACCCACGGCAACGGCCCCCAGGTCGGCAACCTCCTGGTCAAGAACGAGCTGGCTGCGGCGGTCGTGCCCCCGGTCCCCCTGGACTGGTGCGGGGCGCAGACCCAAGCCACGCTCGGGATGGTGCTGATGAACGCACTCGACGCCTCGCTGGCCCGCCACGGCGTGGTCCGCCGGTGCGCCACGGTGGTCACCCGGACGGTGGTGGACGCCGACGACCCCGGCTTCACCAAGCCCACCAAGCCGATCGGGCGGCACCTCAGCGATGCGGAAGCGGCAGTGCTGGTCGAGCGCGGCGAGACCTGGGAGGACCGGGGCGGCAAGGGCTGGAGACGGGTGGTCGCCTCGCCTGAGCCCCGGGAGATCCTGGATGCTCCTGCGGTAATCGCCCTCGTCGACGCCGGCTTCCTCGTTGTCGCCAACGGTGGCGGTGGCATCCCGGTCGTGCGCCACGCGGACGGCGTGCGGGGGGTCGAGGCAGTCATCGACAAGGACCTCGGCGCCGCGCTGCTCGCTCGGACGGTGGCCGCCGACGTGCTCGTGGTCGCGACCGACGTACAAGCGGCCGTGCTGCACTACGGGACCCCGCAGGCCGAGCCGGTGGGTCGGGTCACCGTGAGCGAGATGCGCGCACTCGCCGCCGACGGACACTTCGCCAGCGGGTCGATGGGTCCGAAGGTGGATGCCGTGTGCCGGTTCGTCGAGCAGGGCGGCCGGTACGCCGTGATCACCAACCTCGACCACATCGTCGACGGGGTCGCCGGTGAGGCCGGGACCGTCGTCGTACCGGACAAGACCTCAACCGAAGGAGACAGCCATGTCTGAGCAGACGCAGGCCCAGCCGCTCGAGCCGATCGAGGTCCGCAAGGTCCCGATCCTGAACGTGTCCGATGCCAGCGGGCTCGCCGAGCTGATCGACGACGGGGTGCTCAAGGCCGACCGTGTCGTCGCCGTGATCGGAAAGACCGAGGGCAACGGCGGGGTGAACGACTACACGCGGATCATCGCCGACCGGGCGTTCCGGGAGGTGCTCGTCGACAAGGGCACGCGCAGCGCCGAGGAGGTCAAGCAGGTGCCGATCGTCTGGTCCGGCGGCACCGACGGGATCATCAGCCCGCACGCCACGATCTTCGCCACGCTGGATCCGGAGTCGACCGGCCAGGCGGCGCACCGGACCGACGAGCCGCGCCTCACCGTTGGCTTCGCGATGAGCGAGATGCTGATGCCCGAGGACATCGGCCGGATGGCCATGGTCGAGAAGGTGGCCGACGCGGTGAAGGTCGCGATGCAGCGCGCCGGGATCACCGAGGTGGCGGACGTTCACTACGTGCAGACCAAGACCCCGCTGCTGACGATCCACACGATCCGCGACGCGAAGAGCCGTGGCAAGACGGTGTGGACCGAGCACACCCACGAGTCGATGGACCTCTCCAACGGATGTACGGCGCTGGGCATCGCCGTGGCCCTCGGCGAGATCGAGATGCCCACCGACGCCGATGTCATGCACGACCGGTCGTTGTTCTCAGCGGTCGCCTCCTGCTCCAGCGGCGTCGAGCTCGACCAGGCGCAGGTCGTGGTGGTCGGGAACGCCAGAGGAGTCGGTGGTCGCTACCGGATCGGCCACGCGGTGATGCGCGACGCGCTCGACGCGGACGGGATCTGGGCGGCGATCCAGGACGCCGGACTCGACCTGCCGGAGCGTCCCCACCACACCGACCTCGCGGGACGGCTGGTCAACGTGTTCCTCAAGTGCGAGGTCAGCCAGGACGGCAACGTGCACGGTCGGCGCAACGCGATGCTCGACGACTCCGATGTGCACTGGCACCGGCAGATCAAGTCCGCGGTCGGCGGTGTCGCCGCGGCAGTCACGGGCGACCCGGCGGTGTTCGTGTCCGTCTCGGCGGCCCACCAAGGCCCGGACGGCGGCGGGCCCGTGGCCGCGATCGTCGACCTCGGTCCCCATCCGACCGGCTACATCCCACCGGAGTAGTGCACGGGGGGCGCGGCTCCGGCGCGGCGAAATCCGGCTGCGCCTGGTCGTCGGGCTCGTAGTCTCCTCCCGGTGACCGTGACACTGCGCCCCCTGGGCACCGGCGACATTCCCGCGCTCGCCAGACACCTCGCCGCGGTGGAGGCCGTCGACACGACCGGAGAGCACTATAGCGAAGCCGACCTCGCCGACGAGGTGCACGCCGAGCAACACCCTGGCCTTCCGGACCGGGTGGCGGCCTACTTCCAGTCCTACGAGTTCGATGCCTACTTCGCGGCCACCGGTCGTCGGGAGGCGTACGTCGCCAAGGTC
>JBPCND010000265.1:0-3215 GCA_051001655.1 Nocardioides sp.
GCACCCGGACCGGTCCCGCCTGCCCGTCGTACTCCTGGGTCAATCGATGGGGGCTCGGACGGCCGTCGCGGTAGCCGACGATGCCAACGTCACCGGCGTCGTGGCTCTCGCTCCGTGGCTACCCGCCGATGAGCCTCGTCACGCCCTGCGTGGGAAGCACCTTGCGGCAGCCCACGGAGGCGCCGACAAGATCACCTCGTCGCGGCAGACCGCTGAGTTCGTACGACGCGCGCGGGATGTCGCTGCGTCGACGGAGTTCCAACGCATCGGACGTGTCGGGCACTACATGTTCCGCGGGATCTCCGCCTGGAACGACTTTGCGGTGAGCCGGTCCCTGTCCTTCCTCCCTGCCGCGGCACACCGGCCGTCCTGACCAGCACAGGACCACCTGGGATACCGGTTGCTCGGCAGCGTTGCACCGGCTAGCATCATGATGACACGAAACCGTTTCGTTTCATGCCTGTTCACGACGAGAAACCGAGCCTGATCGGAGCTGCCCCCGATGGTCCCCGCCGCCGGAGCCCGCCCCCTCATCGCGGGCGAGCGCGAGGGCGAGATCCTCGACGCGACGATCGCCATGCTGCTCGACAGCGGCTACGACCGGCTGACCATGGACGCGGTCGCAGGGCGCGCCCGAGCCAGCAAGGCCACCCTCTACCGACGGTGGGAGTCAAAGGCCACCCTGGTCGTCGACGCCCTGCTCCGCTCCAAGCGGTCCTTGGAGGTCCCCGACATCGACTCGGGCGACCTCCGCAAGGATCTTCTCGCCGCACACTGCGGACCCACCGGCAAGGTCGACCCCGACCACGCTCGGGCCATGGCCGCCGTGCTCACCGCGTTGCACACCGACGAGGAGTTCGCTCGAGAGTTCCGGACCCGTTTCCTCGCTCCCAAGCTCGAGACCGGCCAACGCATCTTCGCCCGGGCACGCGAGCGCGGCGAGATTGCGGCCGGGATCGATCTCGACCTGATCGCACCGGCTCTCGCAGGGGTCCTGCTGCACCGGGTGTTCCTGCTCGGAGCCGAGGTCGACGAGACGACGGTGGAGGCCGTCATCGACCAGATCATCCTCCCGGCCGCCACCGGCACGCCGTACTCCGCCTCGTCCGGCCCAACTTCCGCCCCAACTACCCCCTCAACTACCGCCCGGACTTCTGCTCCAACTTCCCGCCCGACTTCACAAGGAACTCCATGACGACAGGCACGACTCCGGCTCCTCCAGCGGCGACCGGGCACGGTCACCGACACCTCGGCTGGGCACTGGTGCTCATCTCGATCGCGCAGCTGATGGTGGTTCTCGACGCGACCATCGCCAACATCGCGCTTCCCTACATCCAGGCCGACCTCGGCATCTCAGACGCCAACCTGTCGTGGGTGGTCACCGGCTATGCACTCGTCTTCGGCGGCTTCCTGCTTCTCGGCGGGCGGCTCGGCGATCTCTACGGCCGGAGACGGATCTTCGTCGTGGGCCTCGTCGTCTTCGCGCTGGCCTCGTTGGTCGGCGGGTTCGCACAGAACGAAGCGATGCTGTTGACCTCGCGCGGCATGCAAGGCCTGGGCGCGGCCATCGCCTCACCCACAGCGCTGGCGCTCATCACGACGACGTTCCCGGCGGGCCCGCAGCGCAACCGCGCGTTCGCGATCTACGCCGCGATGTCGGGCGCGGGCGCGGCCGTCGGCCTGATCCTCGGCGGCTGGCTCACCGGGCTCGACTTCATCCTGCTCGGCGCCGACGTCTCGGGTTGGCGGCTGACGTTCCTGATCAACGTCCCGATCGACATCGTGGCAGCCCTCGCGGCGCCGTACCTCCTCGCCGAGAGCGACAAGCACGCCGGTGAGCTCGACCTGCCGGGCGCCCTGACCTGGACGCTCGGCCTGATCGGCATCGTCTACGGCCTCACCCGGGCGGGCAACCCCGACCAGGGCTGGTCCGACCCGTTGGCGTTGGCCTCGCTCGCGGTCGGGGTCGTGCTGCTGGTGCTCTTCATCGCCATCGAGCGTCGCGTCGAGCATCCTCTGCTGCCATTCCGGATCCTGGCGAACCGCACCAGGGCGACGAGCTTCGCGGTGATGATGCTGGTGCCGGCGGCCATGTTCGCGATGTTCTTCTTCCTCAGCCTGTTCGTGCAGAACGTGATGGGATACACGCCGCTGAAGACCGGCTTCGCGTTCCTGCCGTTCAGCTTCGGAATCGTCATCGCGGCGACCATCGCGTCCAAGCTGATGCCGAAGGTCGACCCGCGCTGGCTGGCCGGCTTCGGCACGCTCCTGGCCGGTGCGGCGCTCTTCGGGTTCTCGCGGATTCCCTACACCGAGACGCTTCCCGACCTCGGCGTGCATGCGGACTACGCGACCGACATCATGCCGTTCATCGTGATGATGTCGCTCGGCATGGGCCTGGTGTTCGTGCCGCTGACCCTGACCGCCGTCCACGGTGTCGGGTCGCGTGACTCCGGCATCGCCTCGGGGGTGCTCAACACGATGCAGCAGGTGGGCGGGGCGCTGGGTCTGGCCATCCTGTCGACCGTCGCGGTGCACTTCAGCACCGAGAAGGGCGAGTCCCTCGGCAGTGCGCTCGAGGCCGGCGCGTCCGGCGGCACGCCGCCCACCGCCGAGGCGATGAGGCAGATGCAGGACCTCGTCGGCCAGGTGGCGTTCACCGAGGGGGCGACCAACGCGTTCTTCACCGGTGCGCTGATGATCTGGCTGGGCACTGTGATCGCCCTGGTCTTCCTCAACGTCAAGCACGAGGAGCTGGCCACCGAGGAGAGCGAGGAGCCGGTGCTCATGCTCTGACCGGACAGTCGCGTCAGGTCAGGTCAGGCCGGCGGCGACCGCGCGGGTGAGCTCCAGGACCGAGCGGGCGTACGCCGGCCGCGTCCCGGCCATCCCGCAGGTCGGCGTCACCACCAGCGACGAGCCGACTGTCGCGGGGTCCAGGCCTAGCATGTCGAGGAGCCGGAGCACCCGCTCGGTCACGTCCCGGTCCGACGGCAGTCTCCCTACGGGCTCGGTCGAAGGCACGACCCCCAGGTGCACCGGGGCGCCGATGTCTAGCAGGGCGGCCACCGAGTCGAGGGCGGCCGGCGCCAGCACTTCGAGGTTCACCGAGACACCGTCGGCGCCGGCCCCGACCAGCAGGTCGACCGGCACCTCGCTTGCGCAGCAGTGCACGATCGACCGGGCTCCCGAGGAGGCGATCGCCGCGAGCACCC
>JBPCND010000266.1:0-6039 GCA_051001655.1 Nocardioides sp.
GCGTTGTCGAAGGCGACGATGCCGCCGGGCTTGAGCAGCCGCATCGCCTCGCCGAGGTAGGCGGAGTACTCGTGCTTGTCGCCGTCGGCGAAGACCAGGTCGTAGTGGCCGTCGGTCAGCCGCGGCAGCACCTCGAGCGCCGCGCCGGGGATCAGCCGGACCCGCTGCGTGGCGACGCCGGCCTCGGTGAACGCCTGCTTGGCCAGCCGCTGGTGCTCGGCCTCGGTGTCCACGGTGGTGAGTACGCCGTCGGGACGCATGCCGCGCAGCAGCCACACCCCCGAGACGCCGGTCCCGGTGCCGATCTCGACGACGGCGCGCGCCTCGGTTACCGCCGCCAGGAATCGCAGGGCAGCGCCGCCACCCGAGCCGATCGGCACCACACCGACCTCGTTGGCGCGACCGCGGGCGTTGCGCAGGACGTCGTCCTCGGGGACGAACTCCTCGGCGAAGGTCCAGCTGGCCGGCTTGAGTCCCGTGGCGATGATGGTCTCCCTCGTCCGAGCCTCGTCAGTGAGCCGGGCTGGCCGGTGCGAGGCGGTTTCGTGGGACTCTACCGCTGACGACCGGCCCGGCGGGTCGGGGAGCCGGGGCCGGGAACATCCGGTCGGCGCCGTACGTTTGCACGACAGACCCCGCCGCCTCGAGTCCGCTCCTCAGGCCCCTCTCAGGCGCGACTCCTAGCCTCGGAGGAGCATCAGCACACCGGATGACCGTACGCGCCGAGGAGCACCTCATGAACAGCACGCCGGGTCCCCCCTCTCCTTCTCAGGACGAGGGGCTCGCGCAGTGGCGTGCGCCGTCGTGGGAGGAGATCGTCGCCGAGCACTCCGCACGGGTGTACCGGTTGGCCTTCCGGTTGACCGGCAACCGGCACGACGCCGAGGACCTCACCCAGGAGGTGTTCGTCCGGGTGTTCCGTTCGCTCTCGTCCTACACCCCCGGGACCTTCGAGGGCTGGTTGCACCGGATCACCACGAACCTGTTCCTGGACGGGGCGCGTCGCAGAGCTCGGATCCGCTTCGACGCCTTGACCGACGACGCCGAGTCCCGGATCCCGAGCCGCGCGCAGACTCCCGACCACGCCGTCATGGATGGGCTGTTCGACGCCGACGTCGAAGCCGCGCTGAGCGACCTGTCGCCGGACTTCCGCGCCGCCGTGGTGCTCTGCGACATCGAGGGCCTCACCTACGAGGAGATCGCGGACGTGCTCGGTCTCAAGCTCGGCACCGTCCGCTCCCGGATCCACCGGGGCCGCGGCATGCTCCGCAAGGCGCTTGCGCATCGCGCGCCCACCGCCGGACGGTCGCGGTACGCCGGCCCCGTCGACCTGCCGCGTCATGCCTCGACCGGGCTGACCGCCCGAGCGACGTGATGCCGGGCATGTTCGGACTCGGGGGCCACCTCGGCTCGTCGGTCAGCGCCCTGGTCGACGGTCAGCTCGACGAGGTCACGCAGGAGCGGGCCTGGGCCCACGTCGGGTCCTGCACCAGCTGTCGCCGGGCCGTCGAACGCGAGGGCTGGACCAAGCGGCAGCTCACGTTCGTCGCAGGTGGCGAGCCGTCCGCCCGGTTGCTGGGCTCGTTGTTCGACCTCGACGGTGGAGCCATCGACGGGGGAGCCATCGACGGGGGAGCCCTCGACGACGTAGCCATCGACGGTGGAGCGGTCGGGGACGGGGTCCGCAAGTCCTGGGCGGCGGTCGCCGAGCTGGAGGGTCGTAGCCGTGGCCGGCGTCGAGCCGGTCTTGCGGCCGTAGGCGTCGGCTCCGTGTCGGCCGCGGTCCTCGGTCTGTCCACGCTGAGCGGCGCCCCGCTCGGCATCGGTGGGGTTCCGGGCGGACGGGCGGACACCACACTGACCGACTCCACCTCGTCGTCCTCTCCCTCCTCTTTTCCGCTCGGCACCCCACTCCTGCCTCGGAAGGGCCTGAACGGCTGGGTCTCCACCCGGCCGTCCGGCGCCACCGAGCCGGTCTCGGTGAGCTCACCCCGATGAGGACCCGGCGGTCCACTCCGCCGTCCGGTCGTCACCTTCCAGCGTCGTCATCAGGCCCGCCCACGCGGGTGCGTTGGGTGTGTGGGACAGAATGGTGCGCGTGAGCCAGTACGACGACCGCGACCCCGCCCCTGAGCAGGACTCTTCGGCGACGCCGGATCGTCCCGCGGACGAGGGTCCGGCGTCCGATCGTCCCGCGGCCGATGCGTCGGCCTCCGGCTCCCGCGACATGGAGGACACCCGGCCGATCGGCACGCCCGACGAGGGTGTGGCCACGCCGCCGTACGATCCGGCTGCCGCGGATCCGACGTCGACCGGTCAGGACGAGCAGGCCTGGCCGACCGCGGCGTACCCGCCGACCTACCGGCCAGCCGGCTACCCCTATGCCCCGGCCGCACCGCGTCCCGCGTCGGGACCGGTGCCCGGCTGGGTGTGGCCGATGGTCGCCGCGATGGCGCTCGTCGTCGGTCTCCTCGGCGGCACGTTGGGCGGCGTCGCTGTTTCGCGTTCGCTGGGCGGTGACTCGGTGGATCTGCCGATCATCGGCACGGAGCAGGCGTCCGCGGCCCCGCTCGAGCAGGAGAACGGCAGCATCGCAGCAGTGGCGCAGCAGCTGTTGCCGAGCACCGTCCAGATCCTCGCCGGGGTGGCCGCGGACGGGGAAGGAGCCACCGGATCCGGTTTCGTGCTGGACCGGCGCGGCCATGTGATCACCAACAACCACGTGGTGGCCGACGCGACCGAACCAGGTGAGATCCAGGTCGTCGACAACGACGGAACGGTCTACGAAGCCACCATCGTGGGTCGCAGCCCCGTCTACGACATCGCAGTGCTGGACGTCGAACGACCCGGTGACCTGGAGCCGGCCGCGATCGGCTCGTCCCGGGCGATGCGGGTCGGCGAGTCGGTCGTCGCGATCGGCTCACCGCTGGGCCTGAGCAGCACCGTCACGTCCGGCATCGTCAGTGCCCTGGACCGACCGGTCACCACCGGCAGCAGCAACGACGACTCCTCCTACATCAACGCGGTGCAGACCGATGCTGCGATCAACCCCGGCAACTCCGGCGGCCCGCTGGTCAACCTGCGGGGTCAGGTGGTGGGGGTGAACTCGGCGATCGCCACGACCGGCTCCTCGCTGGGCGGGGAGTCGGGCAACATCGGAGTGGGCTTCGCGATCCCGATGGAGCAGGCACAGGTCACCGCGACGCAGATCCTGGCCACGGGTGAGGCGAAGTATCCCGTCATCGGCGCCAACGTGCAGATCGGTGGGCGCGGGGGTGACGGCGCCGAGGTCGTCGATGTCCCCGCGGACACCCCGGCGGACCAAGCCGGGCTGCGCGAAGGCGACATCGTGGTGGCCGTCGACGAGACCCGGATCAACGACGGCATCGGCCTGATCGTGGCGATCCGGGCCCACCAGCCCGGCGAGTCCGTGGTGCTGACCGTGCGGCGTGACGGGGACGAGCAGCAGGTCAGCATCCGCCTCGACGCCAAGGTCGGCTGACCAACACCAACCCCAGCCCGATTCGTCTGCGGTTTATGGGGACTTTTGCGCGGGCGGATCGCAGACGAATCGAGGTCAGGTGGCGTCGGCGTCGTACGGCGGCCGCTCACCGCTCGTGAGAGGAAGCTGCCCAGGACGCTTCGCATCGTCCGTCTCGTCGGGGGTCTCGTCCCAGGTGTCCTGCATGTACTTGCGGACGGCCCGCCGGGGGTCGAGGTCGGCGATCTGGAAGTCGGCGTACTCCGGGCCGAGCTCCTTGCGGATGTCGTCGCGCGCGGACTGGGAGAACGCGCGAACCTGGCGGATCATCCGACCCGCCTGCCGGGCGAACTCGGGGAGCCGGTCCGGGCCGAAGATGACGATCGCGACCACGAAGATCACTGCCATCTCGGGCAGACCGACTCCGAACACGGTTACAACCTACCGGCCGGGCTCAGTCCGAGCTGCATGCCGACGAGACCGCGACCCCGGCTCGACAATCTGGTGGCCATCCGGGCCAGCTCGACGGCCGCAGGCGACTCCGGAGCGGTCTCCACGATCGGCCGCCCGCTGTCACCTCCGGAGCGCAGCTCGAGGTCGAGCGGGATCTCGGCGAGCACCGAGACGTCGTACCCGAACCGAGCCGACAAGGTGGCGGACACCCGAGCCCCACCACCGGCGCCGAACACCTCGAGCCGGTGCTCCGGACCACAGTGCGGGCAGGGCAGGAAGGACATGTTCTCCACGACGCCGATCACCCGCTGATGCATCATCGAGGCCATCGTCCCGGCGCGTTCGGCTACCTCTGCGGCGGCCTCCTGCGGGGTGGTGACCACCAGCACCTCGGCGTTGGGCAGGTGCTGGCCCAGCGAGATCGCGATGTCACCGGTGCCGGGCGGGAGGTCGAGGAACAGCGCGTCGAGGTCGCCCCAGTAGACGTCGCTGAGCATCTGCACGAGAGCCCGGTCCAGCATCGGCCCGCGCCAGGCGACGACCTGGTCGCGGCGTGGCTTGAGCATGCCGATCGAGATCACCGACAGCACGCCCGCGCCGGAGACCGCGACGGGGACCGGCATGATCATGTCCTCGACCTGCGTGGGCCGGACGTCGCCGACACCGAGCATGGCCGGGACCGAGTGGCCGTAGATATCCGCGTCGACGATGCCGACCTTGAGGCCCTGGTTGGCCATGGACACGGCCATGTTGACCGTGACCGAGGACTTGCCGACGCCGCCCTTGCCGCTGGCGATCGCGTAGATCTTGGTCAGCGAGTCGGGCCTCGCGAACGGGATCTCCCGTGGGGCCTGACCGCCACGAAGCGTCTCCTGCAGTCCCGAACGCTGTTCCGCAGTCATCACCCCGAGCGTCCGGTCGACCGCTGTGACACCGGCCACCTTGCCCACGGCGGCGTTCACGTCGTTGGTGATCGTGGCCTTCAGCGGACATCCGGAGACGGTGAGCAGCACCGTCACGGCGAACCGGCCGGCGTCGTCGACGTCGACCGACTCGACCATGCCCAGCTCGGTGATCGGGCGCCTGATCTCGGGGTCGTTGACCGTCGCCAACGCTGCCTGGATCTCGTCGAGGACAGGGGAGGTCATGTCGTCCAGGGTACGCCGGGCGCCCTCACACCCCATGGTCGCGGTGCTGGTCCTCCGGCTCGTCCCGGTCACGCTGCCGCCGGTCCAGCTCCTCCAGCTCGGTCACGAGCGACCGCAGCTCGGAACGGACGTAGTCGCGGGTGGCGACCTCGCCGAGAGCCATCCGCAACGAGGCCATCTCGCGGGCGAGGAACTCCATGTCGGCATGGGCCCGGGTGTTCGCCTGCCGGTCCTGCTCGCCGATGACCCGGTCGCGGTCCTCCTGCCGGTTCTGAGCGAGCAGGATCAGCGGAGCGGCGTACGACGCCTGGAGGCTGAGGATCAGCGTCAGGAAGATGAACGGGTACCCGTCCCACGACACCGCCGCGGGTGCCCACCAGTTCCACGTCAGCCAGACCAGGACGAACAGCGTCATGTAGAACAGGAACCTCGCCGTGCCCATGAACCGGGCGAAGTTCTCCGCGAAGCGCCCGAACCGGTCGGAGTCGCTCGCGGGCCGGCGGATCAGCGGACGACGGGTGTCCTGGGGTACGTCGAGGCGTCCCGACCGGCTCTCGGGGCGCTGCTCGAGCCGCGGCCCGGGCCGTCTCGCCGGCCACCTAGGCATGAGCTGGGCCATGTCCGCCGCCGATCCCGTGCCGGCCCAGCTCACGGTGGTCGGTGCGGCTGGGGGTGTCCCGCCAGTTCTCGGGGAGCAGGTGGTCGAGCAGGTCGTCGACGGTGACCGCACCGAGGAGACGCCCGTCGTCGTCGACGACCGGAGCGGACACCAGGTTGTAGGTGGCCAGGTGCCGAGCGACGTCCTCGAGGCTCGAGGAGGAGCGGAGCCCCTCGACGTCGGTGTCGAGGGCGGCGCCGACCAGCGAGGACGGCGGCTCGCGCAGCAGTCGTTGGATGTGTGCGACCCCGATCAGCCGTCCGGTCGGCGGCTCGAGGGGCGGGCGGACGACGTACACG
>JBPCND010000267.1:0-10576 GCA_051001655.1 Nocardioides sp.
AGACTGGCCTGCCAGAGCCAGGCGATCGGCACAAGCACGAGGAGAGCCGCCATGCAGGCAAACACCAGGCGTCTGCGCTCTCTCGGCATCATGCCGCCCATCCGTCGTCCGCTGGTCAGGCGCGAGCTGCCGGGGCATCCACCCGGTCAGCCACCATCCCAAGACGCGCGGCGCTGGCCGCGGCGCCGAATACCAGTAGGGCGTTGATGCCGTGGAGCAGACCGGCGTAGGCCGTCGAGCTCGAGGTGATGCCGAGGAACACCTGCACGATGACGAGGCCCAGCACTGCTGCGGCGGTCGCGACACCCTTGGGAAGCTTGGCGAAGAACGACACGATCAACAGGATCAGGGACAGCAACGGGATGAGCATCATGCCGTTGATCGAATGCACCGGGAAGCCGAGGACTCCGGTGAAGTCCAGGCTTCGTGACTCCATGGCGGCGGCGTCCAGGGTGTTGCCCTCCTCGATCCACACACCCAACCCGGAGAAGGCGAAGGCGATGGAGGCTGCCTGGACGAACACGAGAAGGGCGATCAGGCCGCCCAGGATTTGTATGCGTTTCTCATCGAAAGCCTCCGAAGCTTGCCGCCACGCGAGCGGTCCCATGTCTGCCGCGGTCCCCGGAGAACCCTGAGGACCAGCATGGACCTCGACCCGGTCATTGTCGTGGCTATTTCGGACTAGTCATCTCTGCGCATGTCGCCCTCCAGCGCCGACCGGAGACGCACGCCGCGGCGTGCCTAGGTCGCTCGACGGAGAAGATCGCTGATCATCTCGGCCGGGACGGGGCGGTGAAGCAGATAGCCCTGGCTCACCGCGCAGCCGAGCTGTTTCACGCGGTCGTACCGAGCCTGCGTCTCCACGCCCTCGGCGACGACCGTGAGGCCGAGCGAGTTTCCGAGCGCGATGATCGACGATGTCACCGCCTCGTTGGTTCTGTCTTGGAGACCGGAGACGAAAGACTGGTCAATCTTGATCTCGTCGAAAGTGAACCGCCGCAGATAGTCCAACGATGCGTACCCGGTTCCGAAGTCGTCGACCGCTAGGACGACCCCGAGACCGTGTAGCGCGAGCAGGTCGGCTTGCACGTCGTCGACCCGCCGAGCAAGCTGACGTTCGGTCACCTCCAGGCCGAGTCGGCCGGGAGTGAGACGGGTCTCCGCCAGCAGCCGTTCCACGACCTCGACCAGGTGCTGGCGCCCCAGCTGGTCGCAGGAGATGTTCACCCACACCGTGGGTGCTCGGACACCAGCTTCCAGCTCCCAGCTGGCGGCCTGGGTCATAGCCGCTTCGACGACCCAGTCCCCGATAGGGGTCACCAGATGAGGTCCTTCCGCCACGTCGAGGAACTCTGACGGGGGAAGGAGACCTCGGGTGGGGTGTTGCCACCGCATCAGGGCTTCCACGGCAACCATGGCACCGGTGTCCATGGAATACATGGGTTGGTAGTGAAGCCTCAGCTCCCCGCGTTCCAGGGCATCTCGGAGCTCGACGACCAACGGGGCCTCGCGCAGCAAAGCGACCCGCCGCAGTGCGAGCTCCTCGACGCGGGCGGTCGACTCGACCGCGACGTCGGACGCCGCCTCCGTCTCGGCACTCGAACCAGCCACCAGGTGCGCAGACTCCTTTGAGCTACCTGCCGCCACTTCCACCACGGAGGCCGCCGCCAACGCAGCCAGCGCGGCCGCTTCGGCAGCAAGGGCAACGGCTTGGGCGACCTTCGTCGCCGCGTCCTCCGTCATGTCCGTCTGGGAGATGACATCGGCGGCGACAGTCGCTGCGACCGACGCAGCCACTCGCCTGGCCTCATCAGGGTCTATGTCATCGGAAAGCTGGGCGGCAAAATTCTCCATCGCCGCCACGGCCGATGCTGCGACCTCGTGCGCTCGCGTGGCTGCTTCGTGCTGGACCGCGGCGGCCGCCAGGGCGGCGATCTCGGCGGCTGCGGAAGCAGCGGCAGCGACGGTGTCAGCAGTCGCGGACCGTGCGGCGGCGGCAGCGACGTCCGCCGAGGCCGCTGTCGTCCTCGCCGTGACGGTCGTGTCCGAGGCAGCTCGGGCCACCGCCGCTGCGTCACGCGAGGCTCTCGTTGCAGCATCGGCGGCAGCCACGATCGGTTGGGCGACGTCTTCACTGCCGGCATCCGTCGTCACGACGGAGGGCCTCCACAATCATCCACGCCGTCCCTCGCCACAATCTCCGAGACACCGTCGATCCCCGCTTCCCAGACTAGCGCGATCCTCGCGCCTCGTCAGAGAAAGCGGGTAGCTCTCGTTCGTCCAGTGCCAGGTACGCTCGCCAGCGTGCTGAAGCTGGGACGAGGCGAGTTCGCCGAAACGGACCTGCTGGTGATGGCCATCGTCAACCGGACCCGGGACTCCTTCTACGACCGAGGTGCCACGTGGAGCGAGGAGCGGGCGCTCGACCGCGTTCGGCAGGTCGTCGACGAGGGCGCGGACCTCGTCGACATCGGCGGGGTCAAGGCCGGCCCCGGCCGCGCCATCGATGTCGAGGAGGAGATCCGTCGTACGGCGGGATTCGTGGCGAAGGTCCGAGCAGAGTTCCCCGACCTGGTCATCAGCGTGGACACCTGGCGGCACGAGGTCGCCAGGGTGGTGTGTGCCGAGGGTGCCGATCTGCTCAACGACGCCTCGGGAGGCCACGACCCGGAGCTAGCTGAGGTCGCCGCCGAGCACGACGTGGGCCTGGTTTGCACGCACACCAATGGCGCGGTGCCGCGGACCCCGCCGCATCGGCCGTCGTACGACGACGTGGTGGCCTCGGCCGTCACCGACACCGTGGCACTTGCTGAACGGGCTCTGGCCCTTGGCGTGCGCCGCAGCAGCATCCTCATCGACCCCGCCCATGACTTCGACAAGAACACCTGGCACTCCCTGGAGCTGACCCGGCGCTTGGGCGAGATGGTGACCACGGGCTGGCCGGTGCTGGTCTCGCTCTCGAACAAGGACTTCATCGGAGAGACCCTTGACAAGCCACTGGGGGAGCGGTTGACAGGCACCCTGGCCGCGACGGCGGTCAGCGCGTGGCACGGCGCACGGGTCTACCGCGCACACGAGGTGGCCGAGACCCGCCAGACCCTCGACATGGTCGCGAGCATCAGAGGGGACCGGCCACCGGCCCTCGCCGTCAGGGGACTGGCATGACCACCGTGGTCACCTGCCCGCACCCGCCGCTGTTGCTGCGGCCGCTCTCGGGGACCCAGGACGTAGTGGAGGAGCTCCGCGTCGCCTGTCTGACAGCGCTGCAGCCGGTCGTCTCGGTCAACCCTGCCGTGATCGTGGTGGTCGGAGGCGCCGACCGGGCCGGGGAGTGGGACGCGGACACGCCGGTCGACGTCAGGAGGTTCGGTACGACCGGTCCACGCACCGGCCCCGGGCTGCCGTTGTCCCTGGGCGTCGGTCGGTGGCTCCTCGACGAGGTGGGCTGGACCGGGCGGACCGAGCTGCTCGCCGTGTGCTGGGACACTTCGGACGGGGACCTGGAAGCTCTGGCGGCGCGGCTCCTGGCCCGTGCCGATAGCGAGAACCTCGCCGTGCTGCTGCTGGGGGAGGGCAGCACGAGACGCGGCGCGACCGCTCCGGGGTTCCTCGACGAGCGCGCCTTCCCCTTCGACGACGTGGTTGCGGACGCACTTGACTCGGGCGAGGGTGGCGAGCTGCGCAGCCTCGACGACACCCTGGCCCGGGAGCTGATGGTCAGCGGGCGGGCCGTCTTCCGGCTGCTCGGGCAGCTCGTCGCCTCGACCGACCGACCGGCGAGTGCGGAGCTCGACTACCGGGACGACCCGTTCGGGGTGTCTTACTTCGTCGCCACGTGGCAGCTCTGACGCACCCGCAGCCGGGCACCTCGGGGGCGTGGCCGGACCGAGCCCGACTCGGCCAGCCATGCGCCACTTCCGCGCCCGGCCTCCATCCTGGCGCGCTCGGAAGCGATCCCGGTCCAGTTCCGAGGCTGTGCGCGATTCTGGCGGCGGAATCGATTGGCGGGGCGTGCTGGACGAGGGAACCGGGGATTTCAGGATCGCTACCGCCCGTGTGTATCCTGTCTCGTCGTTTGCCCCTTTAGCTCAGTCGGTAGAGCGTCTCCATGGTAAGGAGAAGGTCTACGGTTCGATTCCGTAAAGGGGCTCCGGGTCAAGCTGCCTCGCCGGTTCACGTGGCCGGCGGGGCGAGCCGTCCCTGGTGGCGGGGTAGCTCAGGTGGTTAGAGCACACGGCTCATAATCGTGGTGTCGCGGGTTCGAGTCCCGCCCCCGCTACTCATGCGAGCACGCTCGAGTGGTCTGGCCTTGCACGATCGGGCAGACTTGAGAGGCAAACGGCAGCACTGACGACAAGCACTGACGACAAGATAGGCACACCGTGGCCAGCAAGAGCTCCGACGTCCGACCCAAGATCACCTTGGCCTGCGTGAACTGCAAGGAACGCAACTACATCACCAAAAAGAACCGGCGCAACGACCCGGACCGCATGGACCTCAAGAAGTTCTGCCCCCGTTGTCGCACGCACACCGGCCACCGCGAGACTCGCTGAGGTCGGCTCGACTGCTCCGCCGAGGAGCGGCTCGGCGATGTCGGGTGCCGCTCCTTCGCTTTGCCCCGAGTAACCTCGCTGCCATGGCCGTCGACCCCTCCCTAGCCGGCAGGACCTTCCCGGCCACCGCGTCCTATGTCGCCTCCCACGAGAAGCTGGTCGAGTTCGCCAGCGCTACCGGGTCGGCGTACGACGGCTCGATCGCACCTGCCACGTTCCCGATCGTCGTCGCCTTCCAAGCCATGACGACCTTGATGGAGGATCCCACCGTCGGCGTCGCCCTGCACCGAGTCGTCCACGGCGAACAGAGGTTCAGCCACACCCGCCCGGTCGTCGCCGGGGACGCGCTCTCGGCTGTGCTGACCGTCGACTTCGTGAGGCAGATCGGCGGCGCGGACATCATCGGCACGAGGAGTGAGATCACCGACTCGGCTGGCCGGCCGGTGTGCACCGCCTACGCCACCCTCGTCCATCGCGGCGAGGACCAATGACCAGCGGCATGAGCATGCGGGCCGGGGACCAGCTCCCCGAGCAGGCCTACTCCGTCACCCGCGCCGACCTGGTCCGTTACGCAGGTGCCAGCGGTGACTTCAACCCGATCCACTGGTCGGACCGCGTGGCCGCCTCCGTGGGACTCCCGGGGGTGATCGCCCACGGGATGTTCACGATGGCGCTCGCTGCCCGCGCCCTCGACACCTGGGCCGGGGCACCTGGGCGCGTCAGCGAGCTCGGCTGCAAGTTCACCAAGCCTGTCGTGGTCCCCGACGACGACGAAGGGGTCCTTGTCCGGGTCAACGGCACGGTCACCGCGGTGAGTGCCGGTGCCGTGGACGTGACGCTCGAGGTCAGGTGCGGGGAGGACAAGGTGCTCGGGATGCCGCGGGCGGTGCTGCGTGGCTGAGCCTGCCCGGCTCGCGGACCTCACCACGTTGCGGCTCGGCGGCCCCGCGGCGACCCTCGTCGAGGCCACCACGACCGAGGAGCTCGTCGAGGCTGTCCGCTCCGCCGACGAGTCGGGCACACCGTTGCTGCTCCTCGGAGGAGGCAGCAACCTCGTCGTGTCCGACGACGGCTTCCCGGGCACGGTCGTCCGCATCGCCACCAGCGGGATCCAGCACGACGCGGACGCCTGCTCGGGGGTGACGGTCACCGTGGCCGCAGGAGAGACCTGGGACGACCTGGTGGCGCATGCGGTCGACCAGGGCTGGGTGGGTCTCGAGGCGCTGTCGGGCATTCCCGGGTCGGTGGGCGGCACGCCGATCCAGAACGTCGGCGCCTACGGTCAGGAGGTGGCGGACACGATCGCGTCCGTCCGCTGCTGGGACCGGCTCGGCCGCGCGTACCAGACCGTCTTCGCTGCCGACTGCGGCTTCGGCTATCGGACCAGCCGATTCAAGGAGGAGCCGGGTCGCCACGTCGTGCTCGAGGTGACCTTTCAGTTCCGGGTGGGCAATGGTCTGGGAGCGCCGGTGAATTACGCCGAGCTGGCGCGGAGCCTCGGCGTGCTCCCGGGCGAACGGGCTCCCGCGACCGCTGTCCGTGAGAGGGTCCTCGCCCTGCGGCGCCGGAAGGGCATGGTGCTGGACGCGTCCGACCACGACACCTGGAGTGCCGGCTCCTTCTTCACCAACCCGGTGCTTCCGACCGGCCAGGCCGCCGACCTGCCGACGGACGCCCCGCGGTGGGAGCGACCGGACGGCTCCGTGAAGACCAGCGCCGCCTGGTTGATCGAGCACGCCGGGTTCGGCAGGGGCTTCGGCAACGACGTGGTGAGGTTGTCGACGAAGCACCCCCTCGCGCTGACCAACCGGGGCGGGGCATCCACCGACGACCTTCTGGCGCTTGCCCGGGAGGTGCAGCAGGGTGTCCTGGACCGGTTCGGGATCCGGCTGGCCCACGAGCCCGTCCTGGTGGGCTGCGCGTTAAACCCCGGTTGAGCCCGGCACTCGTCAGAGCGGGCGCCCTCGCAGAGGTTCGTCGGACGATCCTTCGGCAAAGACCAGGATGGCGATCAAGCCGATCAACGCCAGCACGCCGAGGACCAGCAGCACGGTGGCGATGACCCCCATCACGTAGCCGGCCAGGGCCTGTGCCCGCCCGTCCCAACGACCGGGCTGCTCATCGATCCGCCGGACGACCCGACGTCCGACGATCCAGGCAGAGGGACCCAGCAGCATCGGCAGGTAGCAGGTCAGGCCGCCCATCAGCGACACGATCCCAAGCACCAACGCCTTGGTGGACTCGGGATGGCTCGGTCGCACCGGCACGTGCACATAGCCGGGGACGTAGCCCGGCGGATAGCCGGGGGGTGGGACGTAGCCGTAGACGGGCGGGGGCGCGCCCTGCGACGACGGCCGCCCGTAGCCGGGCGACGGTGTGCTGGGGTCGCTCGGACGGCCCTCCGCCGGCTCGCCGGGTGCGTCGCTCATGTGCCTAGTGTGCCAACCAGACGTCGATGTCGCGCACAGCACTGCGTTTCAGGTCATCTGGAGCCCCGGAGGCCCGAAGCGACATCCGGGCGAGCTCGGCCAGCTCGCGGTCGGACATGCCGTGCGCGGCCCGCATGGTGGCGTACTGCGCCGCCAGCCGTGCTCCGAAGAGCAACGGGTCGTCGGCTCCGAGGGCGATCGTTGCCCCCGCCTCCACGAGCTGCGGCACCGGCACGGAGGCCAAGTTTCGGTAGACCCCGAGGGCCACGTTGGAAACAGGGCAGACCTCGAGCGCGACACCTTGGTCGACGACCTGCTTCAGAAGGTGGGGGTCCTCCGCGACGCGTACGCCGTGGCCGAGGCGCTGGGCGCGGAGATGGTCTAGGCAGTCGCGGATGCTCGCGGGGCCGAGCAGCTCACCGGCATGAGGCGTCAGCAGCAGCCCGGCCTTGTCGGCGATCGCGAAGGCGGCCGCGAAGTCGCTGGTCGTGCCGCGGCGCTCGTCGTTGGAGAGGCCGAAGCCGACCACGCCCCGACCTGCGTACTGCGCAGCGAGCCGGGCTAGCGTCCGGGCGTCGAGCGGATGTCGGGTGCGGTTGGCCGCGATCACCACAGCCATCCCGAGACCCGTCGAGGTCGACGCCGCGCGGACGGCGTCCAGCACGAGATCGGTGAAAGCCGTGATACCCCCGAACCGTGCGGCGTAGCCACTCGGGTCGACCTGGATCTCCAGCCAGCGGCCACCGTCGGCCACGTCGTCCTCGGCCGCTTCTCGGACCAGTCGGCGGACGTCGGCCTCGGTGCGCAGGACGGACCGGGCGACGTCGTACAGCCGTTGAAAGCGGAACCAACCCTTCTGGTCCGCGGCCGAGAGCCGAGGCGGCCAGTCCTCCACGAGCGAGTCCGGCAGCGAGATCCCCTCACGCTCGGCGAGCTCGAGCAGGGTCACATGCCGCATCGACCCGGTGAAGTGCAGGTGCAGGTGCGCTTTGGGAAGTGTGGCGAGCGACCGCTCGTTCCCCGTGTCCGCTGCCATCGGGGACGGTGTCAGCCCAGCAGCTTCTGTAGTCGGCCGATGCCTTCGGTGAGGTCGTCGTCGCCGAGCGCGTAGGAGAACCGGAGGTATCCCGGTGAGCCGAACGCCTCGCCGGGCACGGCAGCCACCTCGGCCTTCTCCAGCAGCAGCTCGGCGAGCTCTGCGGACGTCGTGGGGGTGACGCCGTCGATCTCCCGGCCGAGCAGCTCCGTGACGCATGGGTACGCGTAGAACGCACCCTTCGGCTCCGGGCAGACGACGCAGTCGATCTCGTTGAGCATCGAGACGATGGTCCGTCGCCGGCGGTCGAAGGCGGACCTCATGTCCGCGACGGCCGAGAGGTCTCCGGTCAGCGCAGCGATCGCCGCGTGCTGAGCCACGTTGGCCACGTTCGACGTGGCGTGCGACTGGAGGTTGGTGGCCGCCCGGACGACGTCGCGGGGGGCGACCATCCAGCCGACCCGCCAGCCGGTCATGGCATAGGTCTTGGCGACCCCGTTGACGATCACGCAGGTGTCGGTGAGCTCCGGGACGACCACCGGCATCGAGACCGCCTCGAGGCCGTCGTACACGAGGTGTTCGTAGATCTCGTCGGTCAGCACCCACAGGCGGTGCTTGAGAGCCCAGCGGCCGATGGCCTCGACCTCGTCGCGGGCGTAGACGGCTCCGGTCGGGTTGGACGGGGAGTTGAAGAGCAGCACCTTGGTCCGGTTGGTCCGAGCGGACTCGAGCTGGGCAACCGTGACCTTGTAGTCCTGCGTCTCGTCGGCCAGGACTTCGACCGGGACGCCGCCACCTAGCCGGACCGCCTCGGGATAGGTCGTCCAGTACGGCGCCGGAACGATGACCTCGTCGCCGGGGTCGAGCAGCGTGGCGAACGCCTCGTAGATGGCCTGCTTGCCGCCGTTGGTGACCAGCACGTCGGCCGGCTCGGACTCGAATCCGGAGTCCCGTCGGGTCTTCATGGCGATGGCCGCCTTAAGGTCGGGAAGCCCGCCCGCCGGGGTGTAGCGATGGTTCTGCGGCCGGCGACAGGCAGCCACCGCAGCCTCGACGATGTAGTCCGGGGTGGGAAAGTCGGGCTCACCCGCTCCGAAGCTGATGACTGGTCGGCCGGCGGCCTTGAGCGCTTTCGCCTTGGCGTCCACGGCCAGGGTGGCCGACTCGGCGATGCCGCCGATCCGCGCGGAGATCCGGGACCTCACCCGGTCTGGGGCGGCCTGCGTGCTGTTGCTGGTCGGGCTCATGGCACCCATCGTTCCACCCGTGGCCCACCCGCGACATTCGGGTGCGCACCACCGACGTAAGGTGCTGAGAGAAGGCTGGTCGAGGAGGCGGTCGATCGAGGCGCCGCCGGTTCGACTTCCCTGAGGGCTCCCCGTACACTTCAACGTCGGTGGTTCTCACCCTTGGTCGGCATGCCCTCGCCCAGAGGTTGTGCGCCTCCCTGGCACTTGTCAGGACGGTGTCCGACCGGCCAGGAGCCGCTTAGGGCACTAGCTCAACTGGCAGAGCATCGGTCTCCAAAACCGAAGGTTGGGGGTTCAAGTCCCTCGTGCCCTGCGAGTAGCAGATGATCCAGTGACGATGAGGTGGAGGAACAGTGACGGACAGCCGTTCGGTGTCGACATCTGGCAGCAACCAGGCACACGACAAGCGGACCAGCCCCGCCACCTTCTACCGCCAGGTCGTGGCCGAGCTCCGCAAGGTGGTGTGGCCCACACAGGAGCAGCTGATCACGTATTTCATCGTGGTCCTGGTGTTCGTGGCAGTGGTGATGTCCTTCGTGTCCCTGCTCGACCTCGGTTTCGGCAAGCTGGTCTTCGCGGTCTTCGGCTGACCGAGCAGCGAACGCCCGTTGGGCAACCCGCAACAAACAGTGAAGGTGACGGAGTAATCGTGTCGCAGTCGTACGACGAACAGCCTGACTCGACCCTCGGGGCCGATCCGACCGAGGTGGTCGAGGAGGTCGTGACCGAGGAGGACGAGGCCGCGCTCGACGCGGTCCCGGACCTGGGCACGTCCGATTCCCCGGACGTGGCCGACGAGGTTGCCGACGTGATGGGGGAGTCCGCCGTAGAGCCGTCCGAGGAGACCCCGGACGATGCGTCCGACGAGATGTCCGACATCGACGGGCCAGCGTCGGATCCGCTGGAGGAGTTCCGCGAGGCCCTTCGCGCCAAGGTCGGCGACTGGTTCGTGGTGCACACCTATTCCGGCATGGAGAACCGCGTCAAGGCGAACCTCGAGAACCGGACCACGTCCTTGAACATGGAGGACTACATCCACGAGGTGGTCGTCCCGACCGAGGAAGTCGCCGAGATCAAGAACGGTCAGCGCAAGCTCGTACGCCGGACCGTCCTCCCCGGCTATGTCCTGGTTCGGATGGATCTCACCGACGAGTCCTGGGCCGCCGTCCGGCACACGCCTTCGGTGACCGGCTTCGTGGGGCACAGCCATCAGCCGGTGCCGCTGAGCCTCGATGAGGTGGAGAGCATGCTGGCTCCTGCCATCGTGGCCGAGGCGGAGATCGCCGCCATCGAGAAGTCCGGTGGTGG
>JBPCND010000268.1:0-3916 GCA_051001655.1 Nocardioides sp.
GGAAAAGAAAAGGGAGGAAAAAGAAGGGAGGAAAAGAAAGAGAGGGAGAAGAGCAAGGAAGAGGAGACCTGGGAGCCGCGGGGCTTCGAGATCAACCCGGAGAACTCCGACCAGTGGGGCACCGCGAACTCGATCCACGAGGTCTTCATCCCGGCACAGTTCAACGACCCCGACCAGGGTCTCTGGACGCCGTCCCCGGTCTGACGGTCGCTCACGCCTGGCGGGTGTGGGCGACCTGCAATTCGCGCACGCAGACGTGCTGGGGGAGCTCGCAGGCGAAGCCCACGACCTCGGCGACCGCCCCCGGGTCCAGGACATGCGTGCGACCGGCCAGATACTCCTGCCGCAGGTCCGCCGAGGTCGTGGAGTCGACGAGGCGGGTTTCCACCATTCCGGGAGCCACCTCGACGACCCGGACCCCGTGCGGAGCCGCCTCCAGTCGGAGGGACTCGCAGAACGAGTGGATCGCGGCCTTGCTCGCGCAGTAGGCAGCCTCGCGCGGGAAGACCTGGTGCGCCCCGAGAGAGGAGACGACGACGATCGTCCCGCTCTGCCGCTCCTGCATGGCCGGGAGCACCTGCCGCGTTACGGCGACGACGGCCAGGACGTTGACCTCGAGCGTCGCGCGCCAGTCGCCCACCGGCTGGTCCGCCAGGTCGCCCAGCCGCAGTACCCCGGCGTTGTTCACCAGCGTCTCCACCGGACCGAACCGCTCGGTGGCCTCCGCCAGCGCGGCGGCGACCGCGTCCTCGTCCCGGACGTCGACAGCGGCCAGCATCGCGCCGTCCAGCCCGAGGCGGGCCATCTCGTCCCGCCGGCGGGACAGCAGCAGCAGCGGGCGGTCGGTCCGGTGCAGGCGCCGCGCAATAGCGGCCCCCAGTCCGGCGCTGGCGCCGGTCACGACGGTGAGCCCGTGGGTCATGCCCAGAGGGTCCGCGGATTGACCGGGGAGTAGAGCCGGTCGGTGGTCGCCTGCTCGTAGGCCTTGCCGTTCGGGTAGCTGATCAGCTCGAGAGGCTGTCCCCAGCGAGTCAGGAAGTAGCAGAACTCGGCTGCCTCCCCCGACTCCGGCCCGGGAAGCGGAAGGGGGCCCCCAAGTACCCGCGCGCCCTGGTCGCGCAGGAACGCGACGGCGCGAGCCATGTCCTCGACGTAGAACGCCACGTGGGCGCTGCCCCAATCGCTGGTCTTGGGCACCTGCCGCACCTGGTCCGGCGCCTCGAACTGCAGCAGTTCGAGGTTGAGGTTGCCGGTGCGGAGGACGCGGATCTCCACGGTTCGGGTGCGCGGGTGCCGGTCGAAGTAGACCACCTGGCTGTCCCCGTCCGGGTCCTCGTAAGGGCCGTGCGAGTGGAACTCGACAAAGCCGAGCAGCCCGGTGAAGAACCGCGTGGCCTCCTCGATGTCCGGCACGGTAAGACCGACGTGGTCGACGCCGCGGTTGCCCGGCAGCGCCCCGGCGGCGCCGACAGGGGCCGCCGGCAACACGCCGCCGTCGGCGGCCCGGTCGCTCACGCCTGCTCCGTCTCCCCGTCGAGCACAGCATTCGAGGCAACCTCGATGGGCTCGTCGGGGGCCTGCATCGCCACGCCCACGAGTTCGGCCAGGGACTCGGGGTCGAACCGGGTCAAGGCCTCCAGGACGGTGGCGTCGAGCAACGCCGAGGTCGCCAGCTGTCCGGAGGTCACCTCCAGTCGCGTCCCCCGCCCATGAGGGCGGATGGTGAGCCGCACCGCGGCGAACTCGTTGCGGATCTCGGCGCTCTCCAGGGCTGCACTCATTCGTCGGCTTCCTTCAGTAGATGACGCTGGTCTGGCTGTCGGTGGGCAGTTCGGAGTCCAGGTACACCACGCGGTGCTGCAGCCGCAGCCCCTTGTCGGTCTCCACGATGACGTCCCGTCGGCCGGCACTAGACGCACTCGGCGCCTCGGGAAGCCGGGACCGCATGACCAGGACGTTCGTGGCGACCGTCCACCGTCCTCCGTCGGAGCCGGCGCCCTCGTCGACCACGCGCAGGTTGCTGACGAAGTGCCGGATAAACGCCGTCGGCCGCTCCGCCCAGGCGTAGTCCGACTGGACGCGCGTGAAGCGCATGGTGAGGAAGCTCTTGGACTCGTGGGCCAGGAAGAGCCCGTCCGCGTGCTGCGGCAGGCTGGGGTCCTCCCGTGACAACGGGACCGGCACCTCGTACACGAAGTCGTCGGTGAGCATCCCGAGCCAATCCTCGTACCTGCGCTCATCGAGCGCAGCCGACTCCTCGACCAGGAAGTCCCAGAGCCGGGTCCGCAGTCCGGTCTCGATGTCGATCACTTCGCGGCCTGTCCATTCATCAGTGCGGTGTAGCGGCGGTAGAAGTTGCGCTGGTTCGCCTCGGAGAAGTCCTGCGAGACGGTCGTGCACGGACCGGAGAACGGCGCCTTGCCGGCCTCCGCCACGCCGATACCGAGGTCGTAGTTGAACGGGACGTCGGCCGAGGCCTGAGACCCGAGCCCTGCATCGATGCGGCGGAAGTTCTCCAGGTCATCGGCCTCGAAGTAGGAGGACGCGCCGTGCTGACGGATGGAGTAGATGTAGGACTTCTTCTTCCACTCCTCGGGAGCATCCTTGGGCACCAGGCTCCAATAGGTCACCTCGTGCGAGTGCGGGTCCAGTGGGGTGACCACCCGGATCTGCGTGAACGCCGTCGGTCCCGTCGCGTCCGTGCCGAAATGGACCGGTGCGGTGGTGATCAGAGGCATGTTGGGGAACACGGTGCCGTGTATCACCGAGCTCGCGGCGCGAAACGCGTAGCCCTCCGGCAGGTCCTGCGACCGGGCACCGGCCAACAGCTCGTCCGGATAACCGAAGACGACACCGTCGACCGCAGGGTCGTCCACGTACTGCGCGCGCAGCCCGTGCCCGTTCGGGGCGGAGACGCAGAAGCCCTTGGTCTCAGCCGCCTGATCGCCCATCACGCCCAGCTCGAACATCGTGCGGTGGGCGATGCGCAGGTGATAGCCGTCGCCGATGAAGTTCTCCGCGTGGATCTTCCAGTTGCCGCGGACGACGACCCGGTGCGCCCCGCCGTAGACCTCCATGCCCCCCGGGAAGAAGCCGAAGAAGCGGTCGAGATACCAGCGGAAGTCACCCAGGTATTCCTCCAGCGACGGACCGTCCTCCGCGAAGGTGGCAAAGACGAGGCCGTGGACCGCACCGACCCGGGCCTGTCGCAGGCCATGCTTCTTCAGGTCGAAGTCCGGCCCGTACACCGCCCGCTTGCCGGGGACCCCGCGCAGCTGGCCGTCATTGCCAAAGGTCCAGCCGTGGTAGCCGCAGCGGAAGTTGGCCGAGTTCCCGAAGCTCGCCTTGCACACCTGGGTGCCGCGGTGGGTACAGGAGTTGTGCAGGACGTGCAGATCGCCGGATTCGCTCCGGGTCAGGATGACCGGGTCGGCACCCATCCGCCGCGTCACGTAGTCCCCTGGCTGTGGGATCTCCGATTCGAACCCCACGAGCAGCCAGGACCGTCCGAAGATGTTGTTCAGCTCCTCGACGAAGGTCTCTTCGTCGCTGTAGAGCTTCCGCGTGACCACGGGTCGAGCCGTGGTGTCCTCGAGAGTCACCGGTTCTTCTCCTTCATCGTGGATCGGGCCGCCAGCGGATCCCCGGCGGCATAGCTTGCTGCGTAGATCTCGTCGAGGTGATCCAGTCCCCCGGGCAACTCGCTGACGAGGGTGCCCCGTCGCATCACCAGAACGCGGTCCGCGCACTCGGCCACCTCCTCGGCGTCGGAGGACACGTACAGGACGCCCAAGCCCTCGTCGACCAGCCGGCGCACGCGCTGGATCAACGCCCGCCGGGTGTTCTCGTCGACGCCCTGCGTCGGCTCGTGCAACAGGAGGATGCGCGGGTCATGCTCGAGAACCCGGGCGAACAG
>JBPCND010000269.1:0-8325 GCA_051001655.1 Nocardioides sp.
TCTGCACGATCGCCGCGCTGGGCGTCGCCTTCGACAAGGCGAAGTACCGCGGGCTGACCACGTTGTCGGGGGGTGAGCAGAAGCGGCTGGTCCTGGAGTTCCTGATCCGCGGCCCCGACGAGGTGCTCCTGCTCGACGAGCCGGACAACTTCCTCGACGTGCCGGGCAAGTCCTGGCTCGAGGCCCGGATCAACGAGTCTCAGAAGACGATCCTCTACATCAGCCACGACAGGGCGCTGCTCGACAACACCGCAACCCGCGTCGTCACGGTGGAGCTCGGTGCCTCCGGAAACACGGCGTGGGTCCACCCGGCTGGCTTCGCGTCGTACCACGACGCCCGCCGGGCCCGGTTCGCCCGCTTCGAGGAGCTGCGCAAGCGCTGGGACGAGGAGCACGCCAAGCTGCGCGCACAGATGCTGATGTACAAGCAGAAGGCCGCCTACAACTCCGACATGGCCTCGCGCTACCAGTCCGCCCAGACCCGGCTTCGCAAGTTCCAGGAGGCCGGTCCACCGACGGCGCAACCCCGTGAGCAGCAGGTGAAGATGCGGCTCACGGGTGGGCGCACCGGCAAGCGAGCCGTTGTCTGCGAGGACCTCGAGCTGACCGGTCTAATGAAGCCGTTCGACCTCGAGGTCTGGTACGGCGAGCGGGTGGCGGTGCTCGGCTCCAACGGGTCGGGCAAGTCGCACTTCCTGCGGCTGCTGGCGGCGGGCGGCAGCGACCCTGCCGTCGAGCACCGACCCGTGGGCGAGGTGCCGGTGGAGCCGGTGCAGCACACCGGCCGGGCGAGGCTCGGTGCCCGTGTCCGTCCCGGCTGGTTCGTGCAGACCCACGAGCATCCGGAGCTCACCGGACGCACCCTGCTGGAGATCCTGCACCGGGGTGACGAGCACCGGAACGGGATGCCCCGTGAGCCTGCCGCCCGGGCGCTGGACCGCTACGAGCTGGCCCATGCGGCGGAGCAGAAGTTCGAGTCGCTCTCCGGCGGGCAGCAGGCCCGGTTCCAGATCCTTCTCCTCGAGCTGAGCGGGGCCACCTTGCTGCTCCTCGACGAGCCCACCGACAACCTCGACGTCGAGTCCGCCGAGGCGCTCGAGGAGGGACTCGAGGCGTTCGACGGCACGGTGGTCGCGGTCACCCACGACCGATGGTTCGCGCGCGGCTTCGACCGGTTCCTCGTCTACGGCGTAGACGGGTCGGTCTACGAGGCCGACGGGCCGGTGTGGGACGAGGGTCGCGTCCAGCGGGCCCGGTGAGACCAGCGACGGCCGAGTCCCATGTGGTCGAGCGCGCTTTTGCAGGCGTGCGCCGCCGGCACTAGGGTGTGACTGTCCTCACGTTCTCCATCTCGGCTCGGGAGTCACTGTGCTGCGTCCCCTCGTCCCGTTAGCCGCCGCGGCGATCGCCCTCCCGCTGCTGGCGACGATCCCCCCGGCCGTGGCCGACCACACCGAAGAACCCGGTCGGGTCACCGTGATGGGCTCCTTGATGAGCGAGCTCGGCTGCGCCTCGGACTGGGACGAGACGTGTGCGGTCACGGACATGGGCGCGACCGGGCCGGATGGTGTGTGGGAGCTGGAGGCCACCCTCCCGGCAGGGAGCTATGAGTGGAAGGTCCGGCTCGACGGCAGCTGGGACGAGAGCTACGGCGAGGGTGCCGACAACGTCCCGCTCCAGCTCCAGCACCGGGCGAACCTGGTGTTCCGTTACGACCACGCCACCCATGCGGTCTCGGTGGCACCCGCCGATCCGGCGGCGCCGTTGGGTCGGGCCGACCGTGCCCTGGCCGACGACAGCCTGCGCAACGCCCTCACACAGGAGCGGCTCTACTTCCTGATGGCCGACCGCTTCGAGAACGGCGACCGCTCCAACGACGACGCTGGCCTCGGCCAGGACCGGCTTGTGTCCGGCTACGACCCGACCGACACCGGCTTCTTCCACGGCGGCGACCTGCAGGGTGTCATCGACCGGCTCGACTACATCGAAGGCCTTGGCACGACGGCGATCTGGCTCACCCCTTCGTTCAAGAACAAGCCGGTGCAGGGCGCGCCGGGGAGCGAGGCGGCCGGCTACCACTGCTACTGGATCACCGACTTCACCAAGGTCGACCCGCACCTCGGCACCAACGAGGACATGTCGCGCCTGGTGGAGCTGGCACACGATCGCGGCATCAAGGTGTTCTTCGACATCATCACCAACCACACCGCTGACGTCATCGACTACGACCGCAGCGAGTACGACGCCAACGGCAACCTGCCCTACGTCAGCACCCAGGACGAGCCCTACCGCGACGCGAGCGGCATGGCCTTCGATGACCGGGTCTACGCCGACGGTGAGCCGGACTTCCCGCCGGTGAGCCCCGACTCGTTCCCCTACCGACCGATCGTGTCGGAGGCCGAGCGCCAGACCAAGATCCCGGCCTGGCTCAACGACCCGACCCTCTACCACAACCGAGGCACCTCGACCTTCGCCGGCGAGAGCAACACCTACGGCGACTTCCCCTCCGGCCCCTACTCGGCCCTGGACGACCTCTGGACCGAGCACCCGAAGGTCGTCGACGGGATGACCGACATCTACCAGACCTGGGTCCGGGAGGTCGGGATCGACGGCTTCCGGATCGACACCGTCAAGCACGTCAACATGGAGTTCTGGCAGCAGTTCTCCCCCGCACTCACCGACTACGCCGCGACCCAGGGCAACGACGACTTCTTCATGTTCGGTGAGGTCTACGACGCCAGCTCGAAGTTCGTCTCGCAGTACACCACCGAGGGCCGGCTCCAGGCCGCCGTCGACTTCGGCTTCCAGGCCAACGCGACCGGCTTCGCCAAGGGCGCCGCGACCGACGGGCTGAGGAACTTCTACGCCGAGGACGACTGGTACACCGACACCGACTCCAACGCCTACCAGCTGCCCACGTTCCTGGGAAACCATGACATGGGTCGGATCGGCAGCTTCCTGCGACAGAACGACGCCGGGTGGAGTGACCGGGAGCTGCTCCGGCGCGACGAGCTGGCACACAGCCTGATGTACCTCACCCGAGGTCAGCCGGTCGTCTACTACGGCGACGAGCAGGGCTTCTCGGCACCTCCGGACGTGCCCGGCGGGATCGGCGACCAGCGCGCCCGCGAAGACATGTTCCCGAGCCGGGTCGACCTCTACAACAGCTTCGACCTGATCGGCTCCGACGACACCACGGCGCAGAGCAACTTCCGGCCCAGTCGTCCGCTTTACCGCCACATCGCAGCGATGGCGCGGTTGCGCGAGCGCCACCCGACGCTCGCCGACGGCGCGCAGATCCATCGCTTCTCCAGCGACACGGCCGGCGTCTACGCCTTCAGCCGAGTGAGTGCAGACGAGAACCGTGAGTACGTCGTTGCTGTGAACAACGGCAGCTCGGCGTCAACCGCCACGTTCGACACGTTCTCACCGAAGACGAAGTTCACAGAGATCTGGTCGACCGGGTCCGGCGAGACGTCCTTGCGGAGCACGAGGACCGGCGAGGTCACCGTGAAGGTGCCTGCCCTGGGCGCCGTCGTCTACCACGCCAACCGGCCCATTCCGGTGGACCGGTCCGCTCCCACCGTGGCGTTCGACCAGCCCGTCGCCGGCGCCGTGGTCGGCGGCCGGACCGAGGTCTCGGCCGAGGTGTCAGGCGACAGCTTCAACCAGGTCTCGTTCGGATGGAGGCCGGTCGGTGAGGCGGGCTGGCGTCGGCTCGGCACCGACGACAACGCGCCCTTCCGCGTCTTCCACGACGTCCGGGACCTGCCCTTCGGCACGCTCGTGGAGTATCGCGCCGTGGTCGAGGACGCTGACGGCGACCTCGGGGTCGACCAGACCTTCGCGGTGGTCGGTGAGCCGCCGATCGAGGAGACTGGGACCGAGTGGGGCGGCCCGGTCGTCCAGCCCAGCTCCGTGTCGGTCCCGGGCTCGTTCAAAAGCGAGGTTGGGTGCGCCGACGACTGGCGGCCGAAGTGCCTGCAGATAGCCATGGCGCTTGACGAGGAGGACGCTGTCTGGTCCAAGACCTTCGGTGCTGGGGCCATCCCCCAGGGCAGTTATGCCCACAAGGTTGCGGTCGACCCCACCCTTGACAGCGGCGACGGCTGGGCGCAGAACTACGGTGTCGGCGGCGTCCGCGACGGCGCCAACATCGAGCTGGCCGCCGACGGTGGGCCGATCACGTTCTACTACAGCCATGCCACGCACTGGGTGACCAACAGCATCGAGACGCCGCACCTGTACGTCGCCTCTGGGAGCTTTCAGAGCGAGCTGGGATGTCCCGCCGACAACGATGCGTCCTGCATGCGGTCGTGGCTGCAGGACCCTGACGGTGACGGGGTCTGGACCTTCCGCAACCACACCCTGCCGCCGGACACCTACACCGCCCGGATCACCCAGGACCTGTCCCCGGACCCGGGCAGCTGGGGTGCAGGCGGCAGTTCTGGTGGCGCGGACCTGACCTGGACGATCGCTGAGGGCGAGGGCGTGGAGTTCTCCTTCACGCCGCCGGACCCCTCCGATCCGACGCAGGCGGCACCCTTGCTGACCGTGGAGACCTACCCCGCGCCCGCCGGCTAGTCTCCAACGCGCGTGCAGACGCGCCGAACGGCGTCCGCAGTGAGACTGCCAGCGTGAACACGCGCCGGGTCGGCACGTCCGAACGTCCGAAGTCGCTGCTGTGAGATGCCGTCCAGCTGGATTATTTCGGCTGCCGCATCGGTCGACAGCGCTCGGTCCGCCCAGTCGGAGACCCCTGCCTTCGAACCGTCGACCCCAGTTGAACGTGCGGACGTGCCGACTCGGGGATGTCTGGGCGTGCGGACGTGCCGACTCGGGGATGGGGGTCAGGCCCAACGCTTCTCGCGCGGGACGAAGTCGAGCGTGCGGTCGCCGGTGTAGATCTGCTTGGGCCGGGCGATCTTCTGCTCAGGGTCCTGCACCAGCTCGAGCCACTGTGCGAGCCAGCCCGGGGTGCGGCCGATCGCGAAAAGGACCGTGAACATCTCTGGCGGGAACTGCAGGGCCTCGTAGATCAGACCGGAGTAGAAGTCCACGTTGGGGTAGAGCTTGCGCTTGATGAAGTACTCATCCTCGAGGGCGATCTTCTCCAGCTCCTTGGCAATCCGGAGGAGCGGGTTCACCCCGGTCACTTCGAAGACGTCGTCGCAGGCCTTCTTGATGATCGTGGCCCGAGGGTCATGGTTCTTGTAGACCCGGTGCCCGAAGCCAATCAGCCGCTCGTTGCCGGCCTTCACGCCCTCGATGAAGCTCGGGACGTCCTCGATCGACCCGATCCGGCGAAGCATCCGCAGCACCGCTTCGTTGGCCCCGCCGTGCAGGGGACCGTACAGCGCCGCGACCCCGGCTGCCACTGCGGAGTAGGGGTCCACCTGGCTGGAGCCGACGGAACGCACTGCGTTGGTGGAGCAGTTCTGCTCATGGTCGGCGTGCAGGATGAACAGCACGTCGAGGGCCTTCACCAGACGCTCGTCGGCGTGGAACTTCTTCTCGCTCATCTTGAACAGCATGGCGAGGAAGTTCTCGGTGTAGCTGAGGTCGTTGTCGGGATAGACGTAGGGCTTGCCTTGCGCGTTGCGGAAGGCCCAGGCGCCCAAGGTGGGCATCTTCGCGATCATCCGGACGATCTGCATGTGCCGGTTGTCGGCGTCGGCGATGTTGCGCGACTCGGGGTAGAACGTCGAGAGGGCACCGACGGAGGCCATCAGGATTCCCATCGGGTGGGCGTCGTAGCGAAAACCCTCCATGAAGCCCTTGACGTTCTCGTGGACGAACGTGTGGTAGGTGATCTCGTGCTCCCACGCGTCGAACTCTTCCCGCGGCGGTAGCGTGCCGTTGATCAGGAGATAGGCCACCTCGAGGAACGTCGAGTGCTCGGCGAGCTGCTCGATCGGGTATCCGCGGTACTCCAGGATGCCCTTGTCGCCGTCGATGAACGTCACGGCGCTGCGGCATGAGGCGGTGTTGACGAAACCCGGGTCGTAGACCGCCAGTCCGGGACTCTCGTCGTCGGTGCGGATCTTGCCCAGGTCGGCGGCGTTGACTGTGCCGTCGACGATCGGGACGGCGTACTCCGTCCCGGTCCGGTTGTCGCGGACGGTGAGGCTCTGCCGGTCGGTGTTGCTGTCGGTGTCGTGGGTGTCGGCGTCGGTGCTGGAAGCAGTGGCCGTGGTTTCGGTCACGTCGGCTCCTCGCTCTGGGAATGACTTTGCCGGAGCGACACCGGTGAGTGAGTGCGCCGGGTGAGTCGATGATCGATCAGGGGGCTGCTTACCTGTTCAACCTATGCCTCGACCCGCATTCGGGGAAACCCGGGTGTGTTTTGACCAAGTCGGGCGGGCGCCGGTAGTCTTGAGGGTCGCTGCTGCTCGCCTGCGGTCCCGGATTCCATGACGGGGCTGGGCGGTGCGGCGCCGGACCTGCGATACGGGTCAGATCGAGACACAGACCTAGACCCACCGACACTCGAACCAGAAGGCAGCCGACCGTGCGCACGTACAGCCCGAAGCCCGCTGATCTCCAGCGTGAGTGGCACGTCATCGACGCCACCGACGTGGTGCTCGGACGCCTCGCCGTCCAGACCGCGACGCTGCTTCGCGGCAAGCACAAGCCCACCTTCGCCCCGCATGTCGACGGTGGCGACTTCGTCATCGTCGTGAACGCTGAGAAGGTCGCTCTGTCCGGCGACAAGCTCACTACCAAGCTGGCCTACCGCCACTCGGGCTACCCGGGTGGCCTGTCTGCCACTCCGTTCGGCGAGCTCCTGGAGAAAGACCCTCGTCGGGCGATCGAGAGGGCGGTGTGGGGGATGTTGCCGAAGAACCGTCTGAGCCGTCAGCTCCTGAAGAAGCTCAAGGTCTACGCCGGCCCGAACCACCCCCACCACGCCCAGAAGGCACAGCCGTTCCAGATCAAGCAGATCTCCCAGTAGGTCCCCCTGAGCACACCGACGAGCGAGGAAACATTCGTGACTGACAGCACCGTGGCACCTGACGAGGTCGAGGAGACCTTCCAGGCCAACGACCAGGGCGTGGCCTACAGCTCCGAGAGCGCACCCTCCGTGGACGCCCCGGCTCGCCCGGCCACCATCGCCCCGGCCCAGGCGACCGGTCGGCGCAAGGAGGCTGTGGCATGGGTCCGCCTCGTCCCGGGCACCGGTGAGTGGACCGTCAACGGTCGCAGCCTCGACTCCTACTTCCCGAACAAGCTGCACCAGCAGGTCGTCAACGAGCCCTTCGTGAACACTGATCTGGTGGGCCGCTTCGACGTCATCGCCCGGATCCACGGGGGTGGCATCACCGGTCAGGCCGGCGCGCTGCGACTCGGGGTGGCCCGCGGACTCAACGCGATCGACGAAGAGGCCAACCGCCCGTCGTTGAAGAAGGCCGGGTTGCTCACGCGCGACGCCCGCGTCATCGAGCGCAAGAAGGCCGGCCTGAAGAAGGCCCGCAAGGCGCCCCAGTACAGCAAGCGCTGACCTGAGTCGACGGGGTCCACGCAGGCCATGGCGCGACTCTTCGGGACCGACGGCGTCCGCGGGTTGGCCAACGGTCCGCTGACCGCCGAGCTCACGCTCGACCTCTCGGTCGCCGCCGCGCATGTCCTGGCCGAAGCCGGTGCCTTCCGTCATTCGGACGGTCACCGGCCCCGAGCCGTCGTCGGTCGCGACACCCGGATCTCCGGTCAGTTCCTCGAGGCCGCAGTCGTCGCCGGTCTGGCCTCGGCCGGTGTCGACGTGCTGCTCCTCGGCGTGCTGCCGACCCCTGGTGTCGCGCACCTGACGGGAGCGCTCGACGCCGACCTCGGCGTGATGCTCTCCGCGAGCCACAACCCGATGCCTGACAACGGCATCAAGTTCCTCGCCCGCGGCGGGGTCAAGCTCGACGACACCATCGAGGCGGCCATCGAGAAGCGCCTGCGTGAGCCGTGGGACCGCCCCACCGGCGCCGATGTGGGCCGGGTCGAGGGCTACGGAGCCTCCGTCTCCGACTATGCGCGGCACCTCGTCTCGACGGTGGGGCAGCCCCTCGCGGGTCTGAAGGTCGTGCTCGACTGCGCGCACGGCGCCGCCTCCGCAGTCGGACCGCTCGCGCTGCGTGACGCCGGCGCCGAGGTAGTGGCCATCTGCGCTGAGCCCGATGGGTTGAACATCAACGACGGCTGCGGTTCCACGCACCTCGACATGATCCAGCACGCCGTCCTCGAGCACGGCGCCGATGCCGGGTTCGCCCTCGACGGTGACGCCGATCGATGTCTGGCCGTGGACAACGAAGGCACGATCGTGGACGGCGACCAGATTCT
>JBPCND010000270.1:0-18027 GCA_051001655.1 Nocardioides sp.
ATCAGCCCGAAGCCCCGGAACGCATGGAACGGACCATCGGTGCGTGACCATGCGTCGACACCGGCTCGGAATTCGGCGAGGTCGCCGTCGACCTGGAACCGGCCGATCAGGTCTCGCACCTCCGCGCACCGCGCGCCGCGCACGTCGTCGATCGCAGCCCATTCCTCCACCGTGGGTGAGTGCGCCCCCGCGGCCTGCTTGATGAGCTCGAACTTGCGCCGCCAGCGCTCAATTTCGATAGTGCCGAGTGATCCAGTCGTCATCACCTCATCCAAGCCCACCTTGCTCGCTTAGGCACGGGTAAGCCCGCCGCCCATCCACATTCTCCCTATCGACACGGACCGTGGCGTGGCCGAGGCCGGCGTTCCTACTCACATGGGCGGTTCGTCGGTGCCCAAGACGCGACCCTGCACGGCACATCCGGTCCCAGTCGAACCATGGCCCCGACTAGGACGAAGCCGCGTCATACGTAGCCGCCAAAGCAGCGCCGCCGAGCAACCTCCGAACGGTCGAAGACCCCGCTCAGAGCACCTCGGAAATGGCTCTCTCGGACCCACAAGGCTGAAATTTTTGCGGACTCTGTGCGGACTGGGAGGGCCCACACCCCGTCTGAACTGCGCAAACGCGCCGATTCACACGTTGAAGCGGAACTCTACGACGTCTCCGTCAGCCATGACGTAGTCCTTGCCCTCCATGCGGATCTTGCCGGCCGACTTCGCAGCGGCCATTGACCCAGCGGCGATGAGGTCGTCGTACGACACGATCTCGGCCTTGATGAAGCCGCGCTGGAAGTCGGTGTGGATGACGCCCGCGGCCTCGGGAGCCGTTGCCCCTCGCGGAATCGTCCACGCCCTGGATTCCTTCGGCCCGGCCGTGAGGTAGGTCTGCAGGCCCAGGGTGTCGAAGCCGACCCGGGCGAGCACGTCGAGGCCGGGCTCCTCGACACCCATCTCCTCGAGCATGGCGCGGGCCTCGTCGTCGTCGTCGAGCTCGACCAGCTCGGACTCGAACTTGGCGTCAAGGAAGATCGCCTCGCTGGGCGTGACGAGCCCGCGCATCCGCTGCTTGAGGTCCTCGTCGCCGAGCTCGTCGGAGTCGCAGTTGAAGACGTAGATGTAGGGCTTGGCCGTGAGGAGACTGAGCTCACGCACGAGGGCGCGGTCGATCTTCGTCGCGATGATCGGAGTGCCGGACTCGAGCGCCTCCTTGGCCTCTCGAGCAGCCTCGAGTGCGGCGACGTTCTCCTTCCGCATCCGCGCCTCCTTCTCCAGCCGCGGGATCGCCTTGTCGACGGTCTGCAGGTCCGCCAGCATCATCTCGGTCTGGATCGTGGAGATGTCGTTGGCCGGGTTGACCTCGCCGTCGACATGGCTGACGTCCTCGTCCCGGAAGACGCGGGTGACCTGGCAGATGGCGGCCGACTCACGGATGTGGGACAGAAACTTGTTGCCCAGCCCCTCCCCCTCCGAGGCCCCCCGCACGATGCCGGCGATGTCGACGAACTCGACGGTGGCCGGCAGCTGCTTGGCCGACCCGAACACCGCGGCCAGCTCGGCGAGTCGGGGCTCGGGGACACCGACCACGCCGACGTTCGGCTCGATCGTCGCGAACGGATAGTTCGCCGCGAGTACGTCGTTCTTGGTCAGGGCGTTGAACAGGGTCGACTTGCCAGCATTCGGGAGACCGACGATTCCGATGGTGAGTGCCACGGGCGGCGAGTCTACGTGCGCGCTGCGGCCGCTCCCAATCGGCGAGGGGCCATGCGAACGGGCAAACCGCCTCCCACACCGCCGCCGGGCCCATTCTTCGGCCGGTTTGCCTGTTTGGCGGTCCGGCCGTTCGGCCCGGCACGCTAGAGGAGGACGAGTGCCACGTCCCGCAGCACCAGCTCGCCGGCGTGGTCGGAGGCCCGCAGGTCAACCACGGCCGTGACACGCCAGTCGTGGTCCCCGGCGGGGTCGTCCACGATCTGCTGCACCTGCCAGGTGTCTGCGCCGGACTCGACCAGGAACAGCCCCGGTCCGCGAGCATCCGGCCCCGTGCCGATCCGGGCGTGCTCTTCGAAGTACTCCCCCAGGGGCTCGGTCCAGACGTCGCCATCGAGCTCCTCGAGGTGCTCGAGGTCCCGGCGGGCGGCGAGCTCGACCCGGCGGAACATCGCGTTGCGGACCAGCACCCGGAAGGCTCGCTCGTTGCGGGTCAGCACCATCGTCGGCGGTGCGAGCGGGTCGGGCTCCTGCGGCATCGCCGCGGGGTCGGTGAGCTGCTCCCACTCGTCGAGCAGGCTCGAGTCGGTCTGCCGGACGACCGCGCCGAGCCAGGCGATCAGGTCGTCGAGCTCCTCGGTGCGTGCAGAGTCCGGGACGGTCTGCCGCAGCGCGCGGTAGGCGTCGGAGAGGTAGCGCAGCAGCAGGCCCTCGGACCGGGACGCGCCATAGGCAGCGACGTACTCCGAGAACGTCATCGCCTGCTCGTACATGTCGCGCACGACTGACTTCGGCGAGACCGGTGTCTCCGCGATCCACGGGTGGGTGCGCGCGTAGAGCTCGAACGTCGCGTTCAGCAGCTCCTCGAGTGGCTTGGGCCAGGACACGTCGTCGAGCAGCTCCATCCGCTCGTCGTACTCGACGCCGTCGGACTTCATCTGTGCGACAGCCTCGCCGCGCGCCTTGAACTGCTGGGACATCAGGATCTGGCGCGGGTCCTCGAGCGTGGCCTCCACGACCGAGACCACGTCGAGGGCGTACGTCGGTGACTCGATGTCGAGTGTGTCGAACGTCGCGAGGGCGTAGGTCGACAGCGGCTGGTTCAGGGCGAAGCCGGTCTGCAGGTCCTCGGTGAGCCGACATCGCGGACCGTCCGAGCCGTGCGTCGCGAGCACGATCCCGGCACTGAGCAGGCTGCGGTACTGCGCGACCGCCCGCCGCACGAGCCGCACCTGGCTGCGGCCGTCCTCGTGGTTGTCGCGGAGCAGCCGTTGCATGGTCGCCCACGCGTCACCGTCTCGGGAGAGCACGTTGAGCAGCATGGAGTGAGTCACCCGCATGCGTGACACCAGCGGCTCGGGAGGTGCCTGCAGCAGACGATCAAAGGTGTCCTCGGTCCAGGACACGAAGCCCTCGGGTGGCTTCCTGCGCTGCACCTTCCGCAGCTTCTTCGGGTCGTCGCCGGCCTTCGCAATCGCCTTGGCGTTCTCCACGACATGGTCCGGTGCCTGCACGACGACGGCGCCGGAGGTGTCGAACCCGGCGCGACCGGCCCGGCCGGCGATCTGGTGGAACTCCCGGGCCTTGAGGACACGTTGGCGACGGCCGTCGTACTTGGTCAAGCCGGTCAGCACGACCGTCCTGATCGGCACGTTGATCCCGACGCCGAGGGTGTCGGTGCCGCAGATGACCTTGAGGAGCCCTGCCTGAGCAAGGGTCTCGACGAGGCGGCGGTACTTCGGCAACATTCCGGCGTGGTGCACGCCGATGCCGTGCCGGATCAGCCGGGAGAGGGTCTTGCCGAAGCCGGGGGCGAACCGGAAGGCACCGATCGTCTCGGCGATCAGGTCCCGTTCCGCACGCGTCGCCACGTTGACAGACGTCAGCGCCTGCGCCCGTTCGAGGGCGGCGGCCTGGGTGAAGTGGACGACGTAGACCGGTGCCTGGTGGGTGGTGAGCAGCTCCTCGAGCGTCTCATGCAGCGGTGTCTCGGCCCAGCCGAAGCTGAGCGGGACGGGGCGTTGCATCGAGCTGACGACGGCGGTGTCGCGTCCGGTACGTCGGCGCATGTCGTCGCGGAAGAACGTGACATCACCCAGGGTCGCCGACATCAGCACGAACTGCACCTGCGGCAGCTCGAGCAGCGGGACCTGCCACGCCCAGCCGCGGTCGGGCTCGGCGTAGAAGTGGAACTCATCCATCACGACCTGGCCGATGTCGGCCGCGGCGCCCTCGCGCAACGCCTGGTTGGCCAGGATCTCCGCCGTGCAGCAGACGACGGGGGCATCTGCGTTGACCGACGCGTCCCCGGTGACCATGCCGACGTGCTCCGGACCGAACACGTCGCACAGGGCGAAGAACTTCTCGCTGACCAGGGCCTTGATCGGAGCGGTGTAGTAGGTCCGGTCGCCGCGGGCCAGCGCCGTGGCGTGCGCCGCGGTCGCCACCAGACTCTTCCCCGACCCGGTCGGCGTGGACAGGATCACGTTGTTGCCGGTGAGGATCTCCAGGAACGCCTCGTCCTGCGCGGGATAGAGCGTGACGCCCTGCTCCCCCGCCCACGTGGTGAAGATGTCGTAGAGCGCGTCCTCATCGACCGCGGCTCCTCGCGCGTCTCCCGGCGGCCGGGGGATGCGGTCGAAGAGCGTCATGGGAGCCCATCGTCCCCGACGCCGGGTCGGCCCTTCGCACCGGGCAGGATGGGGCCATGGACTTCGACGTGACCCGTGTGCGGCGGGCGTTCCCAGCCCTCGAGCTGGGGGTCGCCCACTTCGACGGCCCAGGTGGCTCCCAGGTCCCCCGGGTTGTGGCCGAAGCAGTTGCCACCACGATGACCGCGGGCCTCTCGAACAGGGGGACGGTCACCGACGCCGAGCAGCGCGCCGACGCCGTGGTCCGAACAGCCCGCTCCGCCGTGGCCGACCTGCTCGGCGCGGACGCCGACGGCGTGGTGTTCGCGCGGTCCATGACGCAGGCGACGTTCGACCTGGCTCGAACGCTCGCGGCCGGCTGGTCGCCCGGTGACGAGGTCGTCGTCACCCGGCTCGACCACGACGCCAACATCAGGCCGTGGGTGCTCGCCGCTGAACGCGCAGGAGCCGCCGTCCGGTGGGCGGACTTCGATCGCGAGACCGGGGACCTCGGCGTCTCCGACGTCGAGGCGGTGTTGAGCGACCGGACCCGGCTGGTCGCGGTGACCGGCGCGTCCAACCTGCTGGGCACGTGTCCTGACGTCGCCGCGATCGCCGCCAGCGCGCACGAGGTCGGGGCGCTCGTTCACGTCGACGGGGTGCACCTGACGCCACACGCACCGGTCGACGTGGGGGCCCTCGGTGCCGACTTCTTCGCTTGCTCCCCCTACAAGTTCTTCGGGCCGCATCTCGGCGCGACCGTGGCCGAGCCAGGCCTCTGGGCGCAGCTCGAGCCGGCGAAGCTGCTCCCGTCGAGCAACACCGTCCCGGAGAGGTTCGAGCTCGGCACGCTGCCCTACGAGCTGCTGGCCGGCACGACTGCGGCCGTGGAGTTCATCGCGAACCTGGCGGCTCCACCGGCGGGGAGCCGCCGCGAACGGCTGGTCGCCTCCATGACGGCGGCCGAGGAGCACGAGAAGCGGCTCTTCGGCGGGCTGCTCGAGCGCCTGGGCGCCACGAAGGGCGTCACGCTGCACGGTGCGCCACGACGACGTACGCCGACCGCGTTGTTCTCAGTGACCGGCCACACTCCTGCGGAGGTGCACGCTGCCCTGGCCGCTCAGGGCGTGAACGCACCGGGAGGCAGCTTCTATGCGATCGAGGCGTCCCGGTGGCTCGGCCTCGGCGACACCGGAGCGGTGCGAGTCGGGCTGGCGCCGTACACCGACAGCGAGGACGTCGACCGGCTCGTCCGGGCCGTCGAGCAGGTGGCCCGGTGAGCGGTCTGCGCATCGCGACGTGGAACGTGAACTCGGTCCGCTCGCGGATCGGCCGGGTGGAGGCACTCGTGCAGCGACACGAGATCGACGTGCTGTGCCTGCAGGAGACCAAGGCTCGCGACGACCAGTGGCCGGTCATGGGGCTCGAGGCCATGGGATACGAGGTGGCCACGCTCGGCCACAGCCAGTGGAACGGCGTGGCCATCGCCTCGCGCGTGCGACACCTCCCCCTCGAGAGCATCCCGGGAGTACTTCGTGGGCGGGTTGCGCTGTCGAACCGGTTGCGTCCCTGGCTGATCAGCACGGCACTCGCCATGGCAGTGACCGGTCTGGTTCTGCACCTTCGCTGAGACCTGACGCTGGACCGCAACCGCCCTCGGGCATCGTCGGCTGTTGCCACGCAGGACGTCGCCTCACAGAAAGTGTCGGTACGCTCGGCGATCCTCAACACATGGACATCGGTACGACGCTCTCGCTCCTCGTCATGCTGCTCACCGGCCTGCTGCTCGGCGCCGTGGGAGCGATCCTGTTCGCACGCAGCCGCGGGATCGGCCACGTTGCCGCGATCTCCCAGCGTGCGCTGGAGTCACGCGCGGCCGACCACGCGCTGGTGCGAGACAGCCTCGAGCGCCTGCACGACCAGGTGCACGACCTCGAGCAGCACCGGGTGTCCTGGCAGAGCCAGCTCCATCAGCAGGTCGAGGACGTGCGCCACTCGACGGACTCACTTCGTCGGGAGACCTCCGCTCTCTCGACGGCGTTGCGCAAGCCCCAGGTTCGCGGTCGATGGGGTGAGCTGCACCTGCGACGGGCAGTGGAGATCGCCGGTCTGGTGTCCCGCTGCGACTTCGACGAGCAGGTCTCGGTCCGCAACGACGACGGCCTGCTTCGCCCCGACATGGTGGTGCACCTGGCTGGTGGCAAGCACGTCGTCGTCGACGCGAAGGTCCCTCTCGAGGCATTCCTCGACGCGACTGCTGCCGACCATGACGAGCAACGCGACGCGCACCTGCACAGGCACGCCCGACAGCTGCGTCAGCACGTCGACGCCCTGAGCAGCAAGGCCTACTGGCGGACGTTGCCATCCACGCCGGAGTTCGTCGTCCTGTTCGTGCCTGTCGAGTCGTTCCTTTCGGCCGCCCTCGAGGCCGATCCGTCGCTGCTGGAGTACGCCGCCACCCGCCGGGTCGTTCTCGCCACGCCGACGACGCTGATCGCGCTGCTTCGCACGGTCGCCATCGCGTGGACGCAGGAAGCGCTGGCCGCCAATGCCGCCGAGATTCATGAGCTGGGCCGCGAGCTCAACGCCCGACTCGCCTCCATGAGCAGCCATCTCGACAGGCTCGGGAAGTCCCTGACGTCGGCGGTCGGGGCCTACAACAATGCGATCGGCTCGCTCGAGACCCGGGTCCTGGTCTCGGCCCGGAAGTTCCGCGACCTACAGGTCGGCGACGACGACCTCGTGGGTCCCGCGGCTGTCACCGAAGTGCCACGCCCGTTGACCGCGGCAGAGCTCCTCGAGGAGGTGGCGAAGTCGCGTGTTGAGCTCCCCGACATCGAGGCCGTCCCGGAACAGCCCGGTGACCGCCGCACGGCATGACCCGGTCGGCGCGTCGTCCCAGGCCAGGGCGAATGTCGCCCTACGGTGACAGCGTGAGCAGCGAGCGCACTCCGCGGAAGACCCTCTGGGAAGAGGGCAGCCAGCCCGGTCGCCTCGTCCGGGCCGTCGCCGTGACGGCACTGGTCCTCACGGCCGTCCTCGACGTGCTGCTCTTCGAGAAGCTCTCCATGCTCTTCGACCTGGCTTTTGTCGCTCTGTGCGTGGGGGCTGCGTTGGCCGTGCGCCCACGCGACTTCTTCGTGGTCGGCGTGCTGCCGCCGCTGATGATGCTGGGAGCCGTGCTGCTGCTCGGTCTGTTCTGGCGCGACATCGTTGCCGAGCGAGGTGATGGCCTGGTCCAGGCCGTCGTCTCGGGGCTCGCCCACCACGCTGGCGCACTGGTGACCGGCTATGTTCTGACTCTGGCGATCCTGGCGCTGCGACAACGCGCCTACCGCAACTCCGGAGCACTCCTGTCCGGGGCGCACCGGTCAGGGTCCGCAGCGGATGCCCCCAGCTCCGGCCTCCTCGGCTGAGCGCCTCACGACCCACCGTCTGACCGCCGTCGGCGCGCTGAGGCCCGGTCTCTTGACGCCGGGCGTCACTTTCGCGCACAGCCACGTGCCTGGCCCACCCTCGAACAGCTCCGTGCGTCACTTTCGCGCACAGCCACGTGTCGCCCGGGGGGGGTGCCTCAGCGGGCGCGCGAGGAGAAGCTGGCGGCGCTGTGCGACCCGCTCGATGCGGTGGTCGGCGAACTTGCCGTCGGACGCCTCCCCGAGGACTTCTGGCTCCGCTGACCGGAGTTCTGACCGGCACCCTGGCTGCGACCGGAGCCGCCGGCACCCTGACCGCGGGTGGCCTGGCCGCCGTTGCCGGACTGTCCGCCGGGGCGACCACGACCCGATCGACCGGACCGGGATGCATCGCCGCCACCGGCGCTGCGGCGGCGGCGTGGCTGATCTGTCTCCTCGGCGGCAGGCACGATCGGCGCGAGCATGACCCGCTCACCCGGCGCGATCTTCTCCAGCATCGGGTGCCCGGGTTGCACACGGGTGATCGTCGGCTTGATCCCGGCCTTGCGGGTCAGGTCGCGGACGTCGGACACCTGGGCGTCCATCATCATCGTGACCACCGTGCCGTCCGCACCGGCTCGTGCGGTTCGCCCGGAGCGGTGCAGGTATGCCTTGTGCTCGACCGGCGGGTCCGCGTGCACAACCAGGCCGATATCGTCGATGTGGATGCCGCGGGCGGCGATGTCGGTGGCGACCAACGTGGTCGCGCTGCCGGTGGAGAACGAGGCGAGGTTCCGTGTACGAGCGCCCTGGGACAGGTTCCCGTGCAGCTCCACAGCAGGGACGCCGCGCGCGTTGAGCTGCTTGGCCAGCGTCTTGGCGCCGCGCTTGGTCCGGGTGAACATCAACGTGCGACCTGGTGCAGATGCAAGGTCGGCGATGACGTTCAGACGTGCCTCCTTGTCGACGTGCAGCACGTGGTGGGTCATGGTCGAGACCGGCGACTTCACCGAGTCGACACTGTGCACGACCGGGTCCGTGAGGTAGCGCTTGACCAGGACGTCGACGCCCGCGTCCAGAGTGGCCGAGAAGAGCAGGCGCTGCGTCTTGGCCGGAGTGCGGTCGAGGATCCGCCGGACGACGGGGAGGAAGCCCAGGTCAGCCATGTGGTCGGCCTCGTCGAGCACGGTGATCTCGATGCCCGACAGGTCCACGTGACCTGAGCGCAGATGGTCCTCCAAGCGACCCGGACAGGCGATGACCACGTCGACACCGCTACGCAGCGCGGCAATCTGCGGGTTGGGTCGGACCCCTCCGAAGATCGTCAGGGTGCGGAGTCCGGCGCTCTTGGCCAGCGGCGCTAACGCGGCGTCGATCTGCGAGACGAGCTCACGAGTCGGAGCCAGGATCAGCGCCCGGGGCTTGCGGGCGCCGCGTGGTGTCCCGCCGCCGGAGAGCCGGGTCACGAGTGGCAGCAGGAACGCGTAGGTCTTGCCCGAGCCGGTGCGGCCGCGGCCGCACACGTCACGCCCGGCGAGCGGGTCCGGAAACGTGGCGCTCTGGATCGGGAAGGCGCTGGTGATGCCGACGGTCGCAAGCTGGTCGACGAGGCTCCTCGGGACGCCGAGCTCGGCGAACGAGGTGGTGAATGCTGCAGCCGACGCGGTGTGCGTCGACGCAGGGGACGTGGTGGTGCGGGCGCGGTTGGCCGCCATGGTGGGACTCCGAAAGATCGTGGATGGTCGTCCTGCCCGGCGCGGGTCGGTGCCCGCGGCGCTCGGTGGATGACGAGAATCGAGAGGCGGCCCGAGGCAGAACTGATGGGGCCGCTGTGCTCACTCTACGGCATGCCGCCCCGCGTCGACCCATCTCCGTGGGTGAGCCGGGTCACGCAACCTTCAGGCTCGCGCCGTCTCGGCGGACCGGATGTCTCTGCGCAGCTCGGGAGGAAGCGCGAAGATGAGCGACTCCTCCGCCGTGTGCACCGCCTGCGCGTCGGGATAACCGCGGTCCGCGAGGAATGAGAGCACACCATCGACGAGGTTCTCCGGCACCGAGGCGCCCGAGGTCACACTCACCCTGTCGACGTCCTCCAGCCAGGCTTCGTCGATCTCGCTCGCGTCGTCCACGCGGTACGCCGCCTTGGCGCCTGCCTCGAGCGCCACCTCGACGAGCCGCACCGAGTTCGAGGAGTTGCCGGAGCCGACCACGATCACCAGATCGGCCGAACGGGAGATCTCCTTGATGGCCATCTGCCGGTTCTGGGTGGCGTAGCAGATGTCGTCCGAAGGGGGGTCGAGCAGTGCGGGGAAACGCTTGCGGATCGCACGCACGATCGTCATCGTCTCGTCGACGGACAGCGTGGTCTGTGAGAGCCAGGCCACCTTGCTCGGGTCACGCACCTCGAGCGTGGCAACGTCCTCGGGGAACTGCACGAGCGTGATGTTCTCGGGAGCCTCTCCGGCGGTGCCCTCGACCTCCTCGTGCCCGGCGTGACCGATCAACAAGATGTCGTCGTCCTCACTGGCGAACCGCCGTGCCTCGTGGTGCACCTTGGTCACCAGCGGGCATGTCGCGTCGATGGTCTTGAGGGAGCGCGCCTCGGCTTGGCGGTGCACGTCGGGTGAGACTCCATGCGCGGAGAAGACCACGGTGGATCCGGGTGGCACCTCGGCGAGCTCCTCGACGAAAACGGCACCTCGCGACTCGAGGTCGGCGACCACATGCTTGTTGTGCACGATCTGCTTGCGCACGTAGACCGGCGCGCCGTACAGGTCGAGTGCCTTCTCCACGGTGATCACCGCACGGTCCACACCGGCGCAGTAGCCGCGAGGAGCGGCGACCAAGACCGACCGGTTCTCGGCCGCGGCCGGGGCCAGGACGGGCGGCATCCCCAGGTCAGACGTGCTCATGGCCCCATCGTAGGTGCTGGGCCGTAAGGTGCCGAGCAGTGTCGCCGTGGCAGGGGACGTCAGGAGAGAGCGAGATCGCGTGAGCTTGGAGACCACACCCGAGAAGCCGGCACCGGTCCGTCAGATCGCTAACCTGATCTCCGGATGGGTCGACCGGCTCGGTGCCGTCTGGGTGGAGGGCCAAGTGGCACAGATGTCGCGCCGGCAAGGCATGAACACCGTCTTCCTCACCCTGCGCGACCCGGTTGCAGACGTGTCCGTGGCAATGACCTGCTCGAGGCTTCTCTTCGACTCGCTGAACCCACCGCTCGTCGAGGGCGCAGGCGTCGTGGTCCACGCACGGCCGTCCTACTACCCCAACCGCGGGACACTGTCGCTGCGGGCCGACGACATCCGGATGGTCGGCCTCGGTGAGCTGCTGGCGCGAATCGAGCGACGCCGACAGCTGCTCGCGGCCGAGGGCCTGTTTGCGGCTGAGCTCAAGCGACCGCTTCCGTTCCTGCCTCGTCTGGTCGGCCTGATCACCGGCGCGGGATCGGCCGCCGAGCGCGACGTTCTCGAGGTGGCTCGCCGGCGGTGGCCGGCGGTCGAGTTCCGCGTCGTGCACTCGTCGGTGCAAGGTCCGCAGGCGGCCGGGGAGATCATGGCCGCCCTGGACCGGCTCGACCGGGACACAGAGGTGGACGTCATCGTGATCGCGCGCGGCGGCGGTTCGGTGGAGGACCTGCTGCCATTTAGCGACGAAGGCCTGGTCCGGGCCGTGTCCCGGGCCCGGACGCCGGTGGTCTCGGCGATCGGTCACGAGCCCGACAGCCCGCTGCTGGACCTCGTTGCCGATCAACGGGCGGCCACCCCGACCGACGCGGCGCGGACCGTCGTCCCCGATGTCGTCGAGGAGACCGACCGGATCCGCCACGCACGCCAACGCCTGCGAACACACCTCTCGGCCTGGATCAACCGCGAGCAGCACCAGCTAGAGGCCATCCGGGCCCGGCCCAGCCTGGCCGATCCGGCCAGGCACCTCACCGACCGCTCCCAGGACGTCAGCGACCTGCGCGACCGGGCCCGGCGCACGCTGCACCACCACATCGACCGGGCGGACAACGACCTCGGTCATCGGCTCGCCCGGGTGCGCGGTCTCTCGCCGTTGGCCACGCTCAAGCGGGGTTACTCCGTCGTCCAGGACGCAGACGGCCATGTGGTCAGCTCTGCCGCCGAGACGTCCGTGGGCTTAGCCCTGGACATTCGCACCGCCGACGGCCGCATCGCAGCGCGGGTCACCGGAAGTCCCGAGCACGAGACCACCGACCACCACCAGGCCGACCGTTCGAGCGCAACCGCCCGGCGCGACGCCTCGACAGCAACCCAGGAGCAGCGCGATGGCTGACAGCACCCCTCCCCCGACCGCTGAGGAGCTCAGCTACGAAGCGGCCCGTGAGGAGCTCATCGAGGTCGTTCGTCGACTGGAGTCGGGGGGCACGAGCCTCGAGGAGTCGCTCGCGCTGTGGGAGCGCGGCGAAGGCTTGGCCCAGACGTGCCAAGGGTGGCTCGACGGGGCCCGCAGGAGGCTCGACACCGCGATCGGCGCGCGCGAGACCGAATGACCCGCTCAGCGCAGCGAGGCAGCGAAGTCGACGAGCTCCTGCCGGGGCACCTCGTTGCCCACGACGAGGGTGACGGTCCCCCCGACCTCACGCACCAGCGCCAGGTCGCCGCCGTCGTCGGACCAGGTCGTCCACGGGAGTCCCTCCACGTCGATGGCGTCTCCCGGGACGGCGGCCTCGTCGACGTACGTCGCCACCATCGACTCCTCGGACGACTCGGCCTGCTCCAACCCGACGTAGTCGTCCTGACCGGTCAGCAGGCCGAGGTGCCAGCGTCCGTCCTCGCCGTCGATGTAGCTGACGGTGGTGGCACGCCACCCGGCCGGCAACGAGGTCGGAGCGACCAGCTCGAAGTCGGTCTGCTTCCGGGCGTACTCCGCGACCTGCACGTAGTCCACCTCGCGCACCGGACTGGGCGGGTCGTCGCGACTCAGCGCACGAAAGGCCACGAAGGCTCCCACCACTGCGAGCAGTACGACGAGCGCACCGACCATCCCGCCGGCCGACCGTTGGTAGCGCCCCGCCTGTCCGCTCACGACCCTCATTGTGCCCGGACTGGCCCGATGAACCCCGGGGGATGCCGCGCGTCTCGCGAGCCTGGTCGCCGTCTCACGGAGCCAACCGGGGTCATGGACAGACCGCCAAGCCAGGAGACTCCGCACATACGGACGAAACTGGCGCGAACAGCCGCACGTGCGGCAAACTGGTTCGGTGATGAGCTACCGAGTTGCGGAAGCCGCCGAGATCCTCGGTGTGAGCGATGACACCATGCGCCGATGGATCGACGCCGGCCGGCTGGTGGCCGGCCCGGACGCCTCCGGACGCGCGCAGGTAGACGGAACCGACCTGGCTCGGCTCGCCCGTTCCCTGGCAGGCATCGGCGAGGCCGCAGCGCCCCGTGCCGCCGCGGTCAGCGCGCGCAACCGGATGCGGGGCATCGTCACGCACGTCAAGAAGGACGCCGTGATGGCTCAGGTCGAGCTCGTGTGCGGTCCCTACCGGATGGTGTCGCTGATGAGCAGCGAGGCGGCCGACGAGCTCGGCCTCGAGCCGGGTGTGGTCGCCATCGCCTCGGTGAAGTCCACCAGTGTCGTCGTGGAGCTCCCATGAGGCTCCCGAGGAGCCCCGCTCGGTTCGCACTCGCGCTGGCCGCCCTCATCATGGCCGGCTGTGGCAGCGACGGTGGTTCAGGCCAAGGCAGCGAGCTCACCGTCCTGGCCGCCGCCTCCCTGACCGACACGTTCACCGAGCTGGCTGCTGCGTTCGAGGACGACCATCCCGGGGTCACGGTGAACCTGGCGTTCGAGTCCAGCGCCACCTTGGCGGAGCAGGTCACCGAAGGCGCCCCGGCCGACGTGCTCGCGACCGCCGACGAACCGACGATGCAGCTCGTCGTCGATGCCGACGGCACCGCGGCCGACCCGGGGGTGTTCGCCACCAACCGGCTCGCCCTGGTCGTCCCGGCGGAGAACCCGGCAGACATCGACTCGTTCACCGATCTCGACGACCCCGCCGTCGACTACGTCGTGTGCATCGACTCCGCACCCTGCGGTGCGCTCGCCCGCGACGTGCTCGACGCACAGGAGGTCACGAACGAGCCGGCCAGTGAGGAGATCGACGTGCGGGCGGTGCTGAGCAAGGTGGAGCTCGACGAGGCCGACGCCGGAATCGTCTATGCCACCGATGCGTTTGCCGCCGGCGATGCGGTGCGGACCCTCGCCGTTCCCGATGCGGACGTCGTCCCCAACAGCTATCCGATCGCCGTGCTCAGCGGGGCGAAGGAGCCCGAGCTCGCACGGGCCTGGGTCGACCTGGTCCTTTCCGACCAGGGTCAGGGCATCCTCCTCGACGCCGGCTTCGGACCACCATGAGCCAGCTGACCGTGCCGAAGAGAACGGGTGGGCCGGCGCTGGGTCGAGCGCCCCTGCGGCTGTTGCTGCCGGCCGGTCTGGCCGTCGCCTTCCTCGTCGTCCCGATGGCCGCGCTGCTCGGCCGGACCCCGTGGACGGAGCTGCCCCGCCGAATGACGGAGCCGGCCATCCTCGAGGCCTTGCGGCTGTCCCTGGTGACCTCGCTGGGCGCGCTCGTCCTGGTCACCGTGGTCGGCATCCCCCTCGCCTGGACGTTGGCCCGCGTGGACTTCCCCGGTCGATCGCTGCTCCGGGCCCTGGTGATCATCCCCCTCGTGCTGCCCCCGGTGGTGGCGGGCGTCGCGCTGCTGTCCACGTTCGGCCGCAACGGACTCATCGGCGGGCCGCTCTACGACGCGTTCGGGGTCTCCCTGCCCTACACGACCTGGGCCGTGGTCGTCGCGCACGCCTTCGTGGCGCTGCCGTTCTTCGTCCTCAGTGTCGAAGGCGCACTACGCGCGACGAACAAGGAGTACGACGTCGTCGCCGCCACACTCGGCGCGAGCCGATGGACCACGTTCCACCGCGTCTCGCTGCCGCTGGCCGGTCCCGGGCTGCTCGCCGGCCTCGTCCTGAGCTGGTCGCGCGCGCTCGGTGAGTTCGGGGCGACCATCACGTTCGCCGGCAACTACCCCGGCACCACCCGGACGATGCCCAACGCGATCTACGTCGAGCTGCAGAGGGACCCGGAGGCCGCTGTCGTCCTCAGCGTCATCCTGATCGCCGTCTCCGTGGCGGCGCTCGTGCTGCTGCGGGAGCGATGGTTCGACCAGGCGCTTCGGGGGGGCCACGGCCGATGAGCTACCTGGACGCCCACATCGTCGTACGACGACGAGGCCACACACTCGACGTCCCGCTGAGGGCCGACCCTGGCGACGTCATCGCGGTGATCGGGCCGAACGGCGCCGGGAAGTCCACGCTGGCTCGCGCTCTGGCCGGAATCGTCCCGCTCAGCGACGGGCACCTTACGGTGGGTGGCCGGACGTGGGAGGCGGCCGGTCACTCCCGGCTGGAGGCCCGGCACCGCCAGGTCGGCATGGTGTTCCAGGAGGAGCTGCTGTTCCCGCACCTGACCGCGCTGGGCAACGCAGCCTTCGGCCCCCGCAGCCGAGGCGCCGGCCGCCGTACCTCCGACGAGCGCGCTCATGCCTGGCTCGACCGTCTGGGCATCGTCGACCTCGCAGACCGGCGGCCGCACGAGCTCTCGGGGGGCCAGGCGCAACGGGTCTCGATCGCCCGGGCCCTCGCCGGCGATCCTGACCTGCTGCTGCTCGACGAGCCGCTGTCCGCCCTCGACGTGGGTGTCGCGATGTCGCTGCGACTCGAGCTGGGAAGGCATCTCGCCGGGTTCGGGGGCGTCGCCGTGCTCGTGACCCACGACGCGTTGGACGCGATGACGCTCGCCAACCGCGTGCTGGTGCTCGACGGCGGCTCCGTCGCGCAGGAGGGCACCCCCTCGGAGGTGGCGACGCATCCCCGGACCGACCATGTGGCTCGGTTGGTCGGCCTCAACGTGCTGCGCGGCACGAGCGAGGGCACCTCGGTCCGCCTGGCCGACGGATCGGCACTCGTGTCCGTCACTCCCCTGGACGGCGCGGTCAACGCGTGCTTCACCCCCGCCGCTGTGACGCTCACCCTGGACGAACCCTCCGGCTCGGCCCGGAACCGGTGGCGGGGCCCGATCTCGTCGGTCTCCCCGCACGGCTCGGCCGTGCGCGTGCATGTGGAGACCACCAGCGGGCTCATCGCCGACGTGACACCGGCGTCCGCCGCGGCCCTGGGGCTCGTGCCCGGCCAGCAGGTGTGGGCGTCGGTGAAGGCGACCGAGATCAAGGTCTACGGCAGCCGATCCTGAACCGGTACCCTCAGCCCCATGTCCCACCAGCCTGACGTCTCCGCACCGTCTCCCGGCCTTTCCGTCCCCCAGGAGGTGCCGGATCGCAACCTCGCCCTGGAGCTCGTGCGGGTGACCGATGCCGCCGCCATGGCAGCGGGTCGCTGGGTGGGTCGCGGCGACAAGAACGGCGCCGACGAGGTGGCCGTCAACGCCATGCGCAAGTTGATCTCCACGGTCGGTATGCGCGGCGTGGTGGTGATCGGCGAGGGCGAGAAGGACAACGCCCCGATGCTGTTCAACGGCGAGGAGGTCGGGGACGGCACCGGCCCGGAGTGCGACGTCGCGGTCGACCCGATCGACGGCACCACGCTGGCCGCCAAGGGGATGTCCAACGCGATCGCGGTGATGGCGGTGGCGCCGCGCGGCTCGATGTACGACCCGTCCGCGGTGTTCTACATGGAGAAGCTGGTGACCGGTCCGGAGGCCGCCGACGTCGTCGACATCCGGTACCCCGTCGCGGAGAACATCCACCAGGTCGCGAAGGCGAAGGGCAGCACCCCTGAGGACGTCACCGTCGTCCTGCTCGACCGGCCGCGCCACGACACGTTGGTCGAGGAGATCCGGGTCACGGGGGCGCGGATCAAGTTCATCACGGACGGCGACGTGGCCGGCGCGATCATGGCAGGGCGAGCCGGCACCGGGGTCGACCTCCTGCTCGGCATCGGCGGCACGCCGGAGGGGATCATCGCCGCCTGCGCCATGAAGTCCCTCGACGGTGTCATCCAAGGCCGGCTCTGGCCCAAGGACGACGAAGAGAAGCAGCGTGCGCTCGACGCCGGCCACGACCTCGGCCGGGTGCTGTTGACCGACGACCTCGTCAACGGTGACGACGTGTTCTTCGTGGCCACCGGCATCACCGACGGCGAGCTGATGAAAGGCGTCCGCTACCGCGCCGGGGGCGTGAGCACCCACTCGCTGGTCATGCGCTCGCGCAGCGGCACGATCCGGTCGATTACCTCCGACCACCAGCTGAGGAAGCTGAAGGCCTACTCCGCCGTCGACTTCGAACGCTGAGCGAGCGGCTCCGATGCCCGCGGCACAGCCGTTCGTGGTGGCCGGCGAGGCCCTGGTCGACGTCGTCGTCCCGTCCCACGGCTCCGAGGAACGCGCGCCGGGAGGGTCCCCGCTCAACGTGGCGGTCGGCCTGGCGCGGCTCGGACTGGACGCCCTGCTGATCACCGAGCTCGGGGACGACGAGCTCGGGCGGCTGGTCGTAGACCATGTCGTCTCGAGCGGTGCCCGGCTGGCCGACGACAGCGTCGAGGCCGGCCGGGCGACCAGCACGGCCACGGCCACGCTCGACGACAACCAGGCCGCGACGTACGACTTCGACCTCTCCTGGGACCTGGATCGACACACGCTGCCGGCCGACGCCCTCGGGCTGCACGTCGGCTCGATCGGGGCCGCCCTTCGACCGGGCCGCGATGCGGTCGTGGACCTGGTCGGCCAGGCAGTCGCCGCCGACGTCTTCGTCTCCTTCGACCCCAACGCCCGGCCGGCCTTCCTGCCCACACCCGAGAGGGCCCATGCCGATCTACTCGAGATCGCAGCGTCCGCCCACCTGGTCAAGATGAGCGACGAGGATATCGAGCACCTGGCGCCGGGCCACACGCCGGAGGGAATGGCTGCCGACCTGCTGGCCGGCAGCGACCGCACCCGGCTTGTGGTCATCACGCACGGTTCGACGGCCGCCGAGGCCTACGCGCGCAGGGACACGGTCCGGGTGGCCCCGGCCCAGGTCGAGGTGGTGGACACCGTCGGTGCCGGGGACTCCTTCATGGCCGCGCTGATCGCAGTGGTGTTGGACTGGGGTCTCGAGCTGGACGCCGACCAGCTCCGGATGATGCTCGCGGCAGCCCATACCGTCGCCGCGATCACCTGCGGACGACGCGGGGCCGACCCTCCGACGCGTCGGGATCTGCCGAGCGCCTGGCCGGCCGGCTGACCGCCCGGCAGCGAGGCGATCGATCGTG
>JBPCND010000271.1:0-2530 GCA_051001655.1 Nocardioides sp.
TCGCCGAACGGCACACGAGCGGCCAGCCGGTGCTGGTGGGAACGGTCTCGGTGGAGAAGTCCGAGCTGCTCTCCGACCTGCTCAAGCGCAGGGGCATCCCGCACTCCGTCCTCAACGCCAAGCAGCATGCCAACGAGGCCAAGATCGTCGCGATGGCCGGACACAGGGGCTCGGTGACGGTCTCCACGAACATGGCCGGACGAGGCACCGACATCAAGCTCGGCGGCTCGGAGGAGTTCCTCGCCGACCAGGAGCTCCGTGACAAGGGTCTGAACCCGGTCGAGACTCCCGACGACTACGAAGCCGCGTGGCCGGAGACCGTCGAGCGGATCAAGGCCCAGGTCGCAGCCGAGCACGACGAGGTCACGGAGGCCGGTGGTCTCTACGTCCTGGGCACCGAGCGCCACGAGTCTCGGCGGATCGACAACCAGCTGCGCGGCCGGTCCGGCCGCCAGGGCGACCCGGGCGAGTCACGGTTCTACCTCTCGCTGCAGGACGACCTGATGCGGTTGTTCAAGTCCGACTGGGTCGACCGGGTACTGACCACGCTGAAGGTGCCCGACGACGTACCGATCGAGAACAAGTCGGTCACGAACTCCATCGCCTCCGCCCAGTCGCAGGTCGAGTCGCAGAACTTCGACTCCCGCAAGAACGTTCTCAAGTACGACGATGTGATGAACCGCCAGCGCCAGGTGATCTACGGCGAGCGGCGTGCCGTGCTCGAGGGCGCCGATCTGCACGAGCAGGTCCGCTCGATGATCGACGAGGTCGTCACCGACTACGTTGTCGGGGCCACGGAGGGCTTCCCGGAGCAATGGGACCTCGAGCAGCTGTGGACCGCGCTCAAGCAGCTCTACCCGGTGTCCAAGACGCAGGCCCAGGTCGAGGAGGAGGCCGGCGGACGGGACGGGCTCACCCGGGACCTGCTTCTCGAGGAGCTCGTCGCCGACGCCCAGGGTGCCTACGCCTCCCGCGAGGAGCAGTTCGGCTCGGAGGTGATGCGTGCGCTCGAGCGTCGCGTCGTGCTCTCGGTGCTGGACCGCAAGTGGCGCGAACACCTTTACGAGATGGACTATCTCCGCGAGGGCATCGGACTTCGGGCGTACTCCCAGCGTGACCCGCTGGTGGAGTACCAACGCGAGGGCTTCGACATGTTCGCCGCGATGATGGACGGCATCAAGGAGGAGTCGGTCGGCTACCTGTTCAACCTCGAGGTCCAGGTCGACGATCAGCCCGACGAGCCGGAAGAGGCTGACGCCGAGGACGTCCGTGACGTCGAGGTGGGACCGGCACTCGCCCAGGCGGCTGCGGGCCATCCGCACATCAGCGCGAAGGGGCTCCAGGAGCCGAAGCGTCCCACCGGCCTGTCCTACTCGGCTCCGTCGGAGACCGGGGTTGCCGAGGTCAGCGGCAAGGCGGCGGTCGACCCTGCGGACGACGCGTACGCCGGCGTCAGCCGCAACGCCGAATGCCCCTGCGGCTCGGGAAAAAAGTACAAGAAGTGCCACGGCGCACCCGGTGGTCCCACCGGTCTGACCACCCGGGTCAACGGCTGAGCCACCGCACGGTCCGAGCGTTCCAGCGGCATGCCTGCCCGGGTCAGCCGAGCTGCAGCGCGGTGCAGGTCCAGCGCCCTTGGCGCAGCTCGAGCCGGGCGGCGAGTGCGCGGGACCGCTGACCGTAGCGGACGTGCACACTCACCTCGGCGCTGCGCGGGCCGGGCAGGAACACGTGCACGCTGCGGACCTGGGGTCGCAGCACCCGCAGCCGCTGCCCGGCTGTGCGGGTCTGGGCGAGGATGCGCACCCGGCGATCGAGGTCCTGGTACACGCGGGGCGCGGTCCAACGCAGCAGCTGTGAGACCGGCCGGTCACCACCGGTCACCTCGACGACCGCCTGGGCGAACCTGGCCGCCCACGCCCGCACCTCCGCTGCTGTCTCGGCGGTGGGGGCTGCCACCTGCCGTTCCGGCACCAGGGAGAGCTGTGGCAGGTGTGGCCCCGACGGTGCCGGCGCCAGGTCGAGAGCGAGGGTGCCCTGGACGCTGACGAGCGGGCCCGGATCCCTCGGCCCGGGTGCGACGAGCCGGGTGAGGGTGGCCGCTGTCACCGACGGTGCCGGAGGCCTGAGGAGCCGGGCCTGCAGGGGCGGGCATGTGGTGGGTCCGGCGGCTTGGGTCCGAGGACGCGGTGGGGTCACGGGAGTTCCTTTCCAACGGTGGAGTCCGGTCCGGGCACCCGGAGGAGGGTGCCGGGGAAGATCAGGTCGGGGTCGTCGCCGATCACGCGAGCGTTGATCCGGGCGAGTGAGCGCCAGGCGTTGTCGATGTCGGCGGGGGTCGCCGCTCGAGGAAGCAGTCCTTCGCTCAACGACCAGAGCGAGTCACCGGCCGTGACCCGGACCCACGGGAGGCGGCCGGCGGGGGCAGCAGCTGGGCAGGGGGTCGCCGGCGTGGTGGCGGTGGCCAGCTCCGAGATACCCCGGAACCTGCGGGAAGGCTGGGTCAGCGGCCGTTCCGGCAGGGCCAACC
>JBPCND010000272.1:0-7264 GCA_051001655.1 Nocardioides sp.
GTCCTGACCAGGCGCACGAGGCAGTCGTACGCCGTGCGCTCCGGCTCGCCGCGGTGGTCCTATGCAGCCGAGACCACACGGGCCACGCGCTCGGCTCGTTCCACCTCGAACCGCTCGCCGTCCAACGCCGCCAGCACGTCCTCGGCGGTAAAGAGCACGGACGCGTCCTGAGGTCCACCGGTGCCTTCGGTGAGGTTCGTGGTGTCGTGTGCCACCAGGAAGAACGTGCCGCCGTGGTCGAGGGCGCCGAAGGCGCGGCGACACGCGTCGTGGAGCTGGTCGACGGGGAGCTGGAGGTAGGTGATCAGCGCCAGGTCGAAGCCGACCGGGTCCGGCGTCCACTCGAGCACGTCGGCGTGCACCCAGTCGAGGTGCAGGTCACGGCCGCGGGGATGACGTGACTGGACCTCGCGGCCCTTGGCCAGGCCGGTCCGTGAGAAGTCGAGCGCCGTGACCTCCCAGCCCTGCTCGGCCAGCCAGAGGGCGTTGCGGCCTTCCCCCGCAGCCACGTCGACCGCGCGACCGGGTCGCAGACCGGCGAGCTCCGATGCCACAAACTGGTTCGGGCCTGCGGACCAGACGAGGTCGGTTGCGGCGTACCGCTCATCCCAGTCGCGTGCGTCCATCGTCGTACCTCCTCGAAGAGCTCAGCCAGTCACTGGTCGCCGGGCTGGCTCCGCTGGTCGCTGACCTTGGCGTGCACCTCGGCCATGTCGAGGTCGCGGACCGCCTCGATCACCTGGTCGAGGGCCTGGGGCGGAAGGGCTCCGGGCTGGGAGAAGACGAGCACGCCTTCGCGGAAGACCATCAACGTCGGGATCGAGGTGATGTCCGCTGCGCGGGCCAGGGATTGCTGGGCCTCGGTGTCCACCTTGCCGAACACGATGTCGGGGTGGGCGTCCGATGCCTTGTCGAAGGTCGGCGCGAACTGACGGCACGGACCGCACCAGGAGGCCCAGAAGTCCACGATCACGACGTCGTTGTCGGCGATGGTCTGCTCGAAGTCCGCACCGGTCAGGGTGGTGGTGGTCATCATGCGTCCTTTCCGTGACGAAGGGGTCCCATTCTCTGTTCAGGTCCCCCAGGTACAAGGAGACCGCCCCCCGTGTTGTTCCCAGGCTCCCACCGGCGGAGCATGCACGGGGCGTTGAGGGGTACCCGCGACACATGCCCCACGATCAGGCCGCGCCGTGAACCACCGCCTCTTTCTCAGCGGCGAGACCGTGTTCCTCGACGAGGAGCGGACGGAGCCGACGTGAACCGGCTGGGGAAGGCCACGTCGCCGTACCTTCTCCAGAACGCCGACAACCCGGTGCACTGGTGGGAGTGGTCCGCGGAGGCTTTCGCCGAGGCACGGGCGAGCGACCGACCGGTGCTGCTCAGCATCGGGTACGCCGCCTGCCACTGGTGCCACGTGATGGCCCATGAGTCCTTCGAGGACGACACGACGGCGACGTACATGAACGAGCACTTCGTCAACATCAAGGTCGACCGCGAGGAGCGCCCCGACGTCGACGCGGTCTACATGCAGGCCACCACGGCGATGACTGGGCACGGTGGCTGGCCGATGACCGTGGTGCTCACCTCTGACGGCGAGCCGTTCTTCGCCGGCACCTACTTCCCCGACCGGGCCCGGCACGGGCAGCCGTCGTTCCGGCAGGTGCTCGAGTCATTGTCCTCTGCGTGGCGCGAGCGACGCGGCGAGGTCGGCAAGGTGGCCGGCGACGTCGCCTGGCACCTACGCCGCCAGACGATGCCTGCCGGCGAGGAGCCGATCGACGAGGAGGTGCTGGCCGGCGCGGTCCGCTCGCTGGCCGGCGACTTCGACAGCACGCACGGCGGCTTCGGCGATGCACCGAAGTTCCCGCCGTCGATGGTGCTCGAGCTGTTGCTGCGGCACGCCGCCAGGGTCTCGACGGGCTCGCCCACCGGCGTCCGGGCCTCGGACATGGCCGGTGCCACTCTGACGGCGATGGCGCGCGGAGGGATCTACGACCAGCTCGCGGGCGGGTTCGCGCGCTACTCCGTCGACCGCGCCTGGGTGGTGCCGCACTTCGAGAAGATGCTCTACGACAACGCGCAGCTGCTCGGTGTCTACGCCCGCTGGTGGCGGCAGGGTCGCGATCCGCTGGCGCAGCGGGTGGTCCGCGAGACGGCCGACTTCATCGTCGCCGAGCTGGGCACGGACGAGGGCGGCTTCGCCTCCGCCCTGGACGCGGACACCGAAGGTGTCGAGGGAAAGTTCTACGCCTGGACGCCGGCGGAGCTCTCCGCGGTCCTCGGTCCGCAGGACGGGGTGTGGGCCGCCGAGCTGCTCACGGTCACCGAGACCGGCACCTTCGAGCGCGGGGCGTCCACCCTGCAGCTGTTGCGCGACCCGGACGACCCGCAGCGCTGGGCGTCGGTCCGGTCGCGGTTGCTGACCGCCCGCGCGCGGCGGGTGCGACCTGCCAGGGACGACAAGGTCGTCGCAGCCTGGAACGGCCTGGCCATCGCCTCCCTGGCCGAGGCCGGCGTCCTGTTCGAGGAACCGCGGTACGTCGACGCTGCGGTCGCCGCCGGCCGGCTCCTCGTCGACGTCCACCTCGACGACCGGATCTTGGTCCGCGTCTCCCGCGACGGGATCGCCGGTCGGCACTCCGGTGTCCTCGAGGACTATGCCTGTGTCGCGAACGGCTTCCTGAGTCTGCTCTCGGTGACCGGCGACGCCTTGTGGGCGCGGCGGGCACGGACACTTCTCAACGTGGCGCTCGACCAGTTCTCCGCCGAGGACGGTGGCTTCTACGACACCGGCGAGGGCGCCGAGGCCCTGGTGGCCAGACCTCGGGACCCCAGTGACAACGCGAGCCCGTCGGGACAGTCCGCGCTGGTCCACGCGTTGCTGAGTTTCGCGGCACTCACTGGCTCGGGTCGGCACCGCGACGCGGCTGAGGCGGCGCTGCGTCACGTGCGGGAGCTGGCCGAGAAGGTGCCCCGATTCGCTGGCTGGTCGCTGGCGGCGGCGGAGGCCGCGCTCGCCGGCCCCCTCGAGGTGGCGGTCGTGGGCGCCGATGGAGATCCGGCACGTGACGCGCTGGAACGGGTCGCCCGGCTGTCCTGCAGCCCCGGCCTCGTCGTGATGGTGGGGACGCCCCGAAGCACCGAGGAGGGCGACCCTTCGGTGGTGCCGTTGCTGGCCGGGAGGGACGTGGTCAACGGTCGTGCGGCGGCGTACGTGTGCCGCGGGATGGTGTGCGACCGTCCCGTCACCGCGCCGGAGGAGCTCACCGCGCTGCTCGGCTGACTGGCCGGGCCGGGTCAGCGCAGGGAGTACGTCGCGAGCGAGACGCCGACGTAGTGGGTGACGAACGCCACGATCGTCAGGGTGTGGAACACCTCGTGGAAGCCGAACCAGCGGGGGGACGGGTCAGGCCACCGGAAGCCGTAGACCACGCCGCCGATGGTGTAGAGCGCGCCCCCCACGACCAGGCAGCTGATCACGGCCGTACTGGCGGAGTCGAAGAAGGCCGGGAAGTAGAACACCGCCGCCCAGCCCAACGCGATGTAGACAGGCGTGTAGAGCCAGCGCGGGGCACTGGTCCAGAACAGCCGGAAGGCGATGCCCAGCAAAGCCCCACCCCACGCGATGACCAGCAGCGTGTTGCGTTCTCGTCCCTCGAGGAGCAGCAGGGTGAACGGTGTGTAGCTCCCGGCGATCAGCAAGAAGATGCTCGAATGGTCCGCCCGCCGCAGCCACAGCCCGGTGCGAGCAGACCAGTTGCCGCGGTGCATCGTCGCCGACGCGGTGAAGAGCGCCAGAGCCGATCCGGCGAAGACGGCCGATCCGAGACGGGTCGAGGCAGTGGGGGAGAGCGCCACCAAGACGATTCCGGCAGCCAGGGCCAGTGGCGCCGTGGCAGCGTGCAGCCAGCCGCGGAGACGTGGTCTCACCTCGTCGATGACGTCTAGGACCTGTTCACCGAGACACTCGGAGACCTCCGAGGCGGTCCCGGTCGAGTGTTCCCGGCGGTCGTCCATCACCCCACCGTAGCGGCGCGGCCCAGCAGACCCAGCCCCGCTTCCGAGTAGGCTTGGTCACCGTGGCGGACTGGAAGCAAGCGGCGCGACGGGTGCTCTACCCGGCCTATGAAGCGCGACTGGTCCGCCGGCTTCCGGTCGAACGGTTGCCCAAGCACGTCGGTGTGATGCTCGACGGCAACCGCCGCTGGGCCCGGGCGGTCGGCAGGGACGCCGCAGCCGGTCACCGGGCCGGCGCCGCCAACATCTCCCCGCTGCTCGAGTGGTGCGAGGAGCTCGGTGTCGAGGTCGTGACACTGTGGTTGCTGTCCACCGACAACCTCAACCGTCCTTCGGACGAGCTGGCCGACTTGGTGGCGATCATCGAGGAGGCGGTCGAGGACCTCGCCGGCCAGCATCGCTGGCGGCTCAACCCGGTCGGTGCCCTCGACCTGCTCCCTGCAGAGACCGCGCGCCGGCTCAAGGAGGCCGCGGAACGGACCCGCGACGTCAACGGCTTGATCGTCAACGTCGCGGTCGGGTACGGCGGTCGGCGGGAGATCACCGACGCCGTACGCTCGCTGCTCCACGAGCATGCTTCGCAGGGCACGTCGATCGAGGAGCTGGCCGACATCATCGACGTCGAGCACATTGCCGAGCACCTCTACACCCGCGGCCAGCCCGACCCGGACCTGGTGATCCGCACCTCCGGTGAGCAACGGCTGGGCGGCTTCCTGCTCTGGCAGAGCGCCCAGAGCGAGTTCTACTTCTGCGAGGCCTACTGGCCGGACTTCCGCCGGGTCGACTTCCTGCGGGCCGTCCGTGCCTATGCCGAGCGCGACCGTCGCTTCGGCTCCTGACCCCGCGTCCGGCCGCTGGCTGCGTTCACCTCGCGTTCGGGCGTGTCGTCGTCTCCGCGACGATCTCGAGGCTTACCTTCGCAGGAACGGCGAGCGGGGAAGCTCGCGGTTCGGGAGGCCCGTTCGTGAGCATCACGACCACGCAACACTCCGGAGATCTGCACTCAGAGCTTCGGGCCCGGTCCCGTCCGACGACTGAGATCTGAGGACCGGGACGCGAGTGCGCGTGTCGGTCCGTGAAGGGGACGAACTGTGGCTTCATCAACGATCCGGACCTACGTCGTCGACACCAGCGTCCTGCTGGCCGACCCGGGAGCACTCGGCCGGTTCGACGAGCACGAGGTCGTGCTGCCCGTCGTGGTCGTCACCGAGCTGGAGGGCAAGCGTCACCATCCCGAGCTCGGCTACTTCGCCCGCGCAGCGCTGAGGATGCTCGACGAGCTCAGGGTGACGCACGGCCGGCTCGACCAGCCGGTGCCGGTGGGTGATCGCGGAGGCTCGATCCGGGTCGAGCTCAACCACACCGACCCGCAGTCCCTCCCCTCGTGCTTCCGGCTCGGCGACAACGACTCACGCATCCTCGCCGTCGCCAAGAACCTGGCCGACGAGGGCCGCCAGGTCACCCTCGTCTCCAAGGACCTACCGATGCGGATCAAGGCGTCCGCCGTCGGTCTCGACGCCCAGGAGTACCTCGCCGAGCTCGCCCCCGAGTCGGGATGGACCGGGATGACCGAGGTGGAGGTCACGGGGACCGATCTCGACGAGCTGTACGACGACGGGGTGATCGAGCTCGACGCGGCGCGTGACCTGCCCTGTCACACCGGGCTGGTGCTGCTGTCCGAGCGTGGTAGCGCCCTCGGACGGGTCAAGGCCGACAAGCGCGTTCACCTCGTGAGGGGGGACCGGGAGGCGTTCGGAATCCACGGCCGGTCAGCGGAGCAACGGATCGCCCTGGAGCTGTTGCTGGACCCCGACGTCGGGATCGTCTCCCTGGGAGGCAGGGCGGGCACCGGCAAGTCGGCGATGGCGCTGTGTGCCGGTCTGGAGGCCGTGATGGAGCGACGCCAGCACAAGCGGGTGGTGGTGTTCCGGCCGCTCTTCGCGGTCGGCGGCCAGGAGCTCGGCTACCTCCCCGGCAGCGAGTCGGAGAAGATGTCGCCCTGGGGCCAGGCGGTCTTCGACACCCTCGGTGCGCTGACCTCGAGCGAGGTCATCGACGAGGTTCTCGACCGGGGGATGCTCGAGGTGCTGCCCCTGACGCACATCCGCGGCCGTTCGCTGCACGACGCCTTCGTCATCGTCGACGAGGCGCAGTCGCTCGAGCGCAACGTGCTGTTGACGGTGCTGTCCCGGATCGGCGCCAACTCCAAGGTGATCCTCACCCACGACGTCGCCCAGCGGGACAACCTCCGCGTCGGCCGGCACGACGGCATCGTCGCGGTGGTGGAGAAGCTCAAGGGACACCCGCTGTTCGCCCACGTGACCCTGACCCGCTCGGAGCGATCCCCGATTGCCGCACTCGTCACCGAGATGCTGGAGAGCGTCGTCGTCTGAGGACCGGGTGGTGGGCGGCCCGGCGACGGCTCGCTGGGCCGGTCACCGTACCCCGATTTGCGTCAGCCAAACTCATCAGGCACGGTAGTCATCTTGCCCGGTCCCGACCGGCGATGTCCCTGCTGTCGATCGTGTCTGTGAGCCCCTGTGCCCCGTCGTGCCGACTATGTCCCGAAGCACCGAGGATCTTCCCCCGAACGCGCCTTGAAGAAGGCGACCGGTACGTCGGTCCTCCTGGTCTGTGTCGCCGTCGCGGCAACCGGAGTCGTGGTCTCCTCGGGGATGGCCGACGCCGCGACCGAAAGCAGTGCCGTAGCCACCTCGACCTCCACGCACCCGGACCTCGCCGCCACCGACCGGGTGGATCGTCAACGCAGCGTCTCCCGCTCGGACCGGCGCCGGTCCACGAGAGCGGCCGAGAACCTCAGTCTCAGCCAGGAGTCCGGGGGTCAGTCCACCCGCACCGAGGACCTCATCACTCGGGAGCCCAGGACCGTCGCCCGGGCGATGCTGCCCGAGTTCGGGTTCTCCGACTCCGAGTTCGGCTGCCTCGACGCGCTCTACGTGAGCGAGAGCGACTGGGACCCTCGCGCCGACAACCCGACCTCGAGTGCCTACGGCATTCCCCAGGCGTTGACCGGCGGAACGCATCACAACCTGCCGTCGGACTACATGACCAACCCGGTCTCGCAGATCCGCTGGGGGCTGGACTACATCCGGAGCAGCTACGGGACGCCTTGCTCCGCCTGGTCCTTCAAGCAGTCCAACGGCTGGTACTGACTGCGATCGGTCTCCGAAAGTGCACCCACTTTCGGTCGCCACATGTCCTCAGTCGATCCTGAGATGTCCCCGGG
>JBPCND010000273.1:0-3334 GCA_051001655.1 Nocardioides sp.
GCATCGTCGCCAGCAGCTCCCGGCCTCGTGCGGCGTGCTTGTGCTCGACGAGCACCTCGTAACGGGTGGCGACGATCTGGCTGACCGAGCTGAAGTCACGCCGACCGCGTGTGGCGGCGTACCCGACAAGTGCCCAGATCACGCCGAACAGGGCGCCGAACAGAGCCGTGGACACGATGACCGCCAGGGCGGCACCCTCGCCGAACAGCGAGAAGACCAGGCCGATGAACAGACCCAGCCACACGCCCGAGAGCAGCCCCCCGAGTGCCACCCGGCCCGTAGTGAGCCGTCCCGTGACGCGCTCGACCTGCTTGAGGTCGGTGCCGACGATCATGCAGTTCTCGACCGGAAACTCTTGGTCGGACAAGAAGTCGACGGCCTTCTGTGCTTGCGGGTACTCGTCGTAGACGCCGAGGGACTGCGGGAAGTCGAGGGTCAGACCCGACCGGGGGACGCGCATGTTCGTCTGGTTGCTCATGCCTTGATCCTCGCACCGGTAGCCAAGAGAATCCTGAGGCGACTGCCGTGCGACGACACCGGACCTCAGGTGATTGTCAGGCCGCCGTCGACGGCCAGTGTCTGTCCGGTGACATAGCCACCTGCGTCACTGGCCAGGAACACCAGAGCAGCCGCGAGCTCATCGGTGTCACCCTTGCGACCGATCGGGATTCTTGCCTGCATGGAGTCCAGGTAGCCGTCGGGGTACCGGTCGGTCATCTCGGAGGTGAAGAAGCCGGGGGCGAGGGCGTTGACCCGAATCCCCTTGCGGGCGCCCCACTGCTGGGCCAGATCGCGGGTCAGGCCGATCAGCCCGGCCTTGCTCGAGGCGTAGGCCGCCTGGGGCAGGGCGGCGGTGGTCAGTCCCAGCACGCTGCTGATGTTGACGATGCTGCTGCCCGGCCGCATCACCCGCCCGCACGCCTGCGCCGTCCAGTAGCAGCCGTGGAGGTTGACGTCGATGACCCGGCGGAACTGCTCAGGGGTCTCGCGGGTGGCGGGCACCGCCGTACCGATGCCGGCATTGTTGACCAGGATGTCCACCCGACCGAGCTCGGACATTGCTGTGTCGACCAGGCGCTGGCAGTCGACGGGGTCTGCCACGTCGGTGGGTACGACGACGGCACGGCGGCCCACTGACTCCACGAGCGCCTTCGTCTCCTCGAGCCGATCGACCCGGCGCCCACCGAGGACCACGTCGGCCCCTGCCTCCGCCAGTGCCTGCGCGAACGCGACCCCCAGCCCGGAGGAGGCACCCGTGACGACGGCGACCCGGCCGTCGAGGCGAAAGAGGTCCAGCACGGTCATGACGATGTCTGGGCCGTCTGCTGCTGGGCGGTCTTCTGGGCTGCCCGCCGCGCGCTGCACGCGCTGCGGACCATCTCGTCGACGTCGTGACGCATCCGCCAGTCGAGGTCACGAGCGGCGAGGTCGCCCGAGGCTACGATCCGGTCGGGGTCACCGAGACGACGTGGATGGACCTCAGGGGTGAAGGCGATCCCGGTGACCCGGGCCATCGCATCCATGATCTGCCGGACCGAGAGACCGGTGCCGCTGCCGAGGTTGTAGACCGGCTCGAGGGGTCGCTCGGCGACCAGGGCTCGCGCCGCAGCGACATGGGCGAGGGCCAGGTCGGCGACGTGAACGTAGTCGCGGACGCACGTGCCGTCGGGGGTGTCGTAGTCGTCGCCGTTGATCCGCGGGGTGCGCCCCTCGACCAGCGCCTCGAGCACGAGCGGGAACAAGTTGTGCGGGCTCGTGTCGTGGACCTCGTCCGACCCGGACCCGACCACGTTGAAGTAGCGTAGCGAGGTGTGTCGCAGGCCGGTCGCGGTGGCTTGGTCGCGCAACAACCACTCGCCGATCAGCTTGGTCTCGCCGTAGGGCGACTCAGGGGCCGCTGGGCTGGTCTCGGTGACGAGGTCGCTGTCGGGTGTGCCGAAGGTGGCCGCGCTGGAGGAGTAGACGATGCGGTCGACCCCGGTGGACTGCATGGCGAGCAGCAGGTGCACGGTCCCGGTCACGTTCTGCTCGTAGGTGTGGAGAGGACGCTCGACGGAGACGCCGGCGTACTTGAACCCGGCGAGGTGCACGACGCCCACGACCCCGTGCTCACGCATTGTCCGCGTCAGCAGGTCGGTGTCGAGGATGCTGCCCTCCACGAACGGCACCTCGGCGGGCACGAATGCGCGGCGCCCGCTGGAGAGATCGTCCACGACGACGCAGGGCAGCCGCTCCTCGAGGAACGCCCTCACCACATGGGCGCCGATGTATCCGGCTCCGCCGGTCACCAGCCAGGTCACTCTTGCCCTCCGTCTCGTCGACGTCTCGGCTCGGAGGGTACCGCGATGCATGCGGGGACCGGCTGCCGGGACAGCGGGAGGCATGGGGTGCCCTCCAACGTAAAGAATGCGGCGAATGCGGACATATCCCCTGCGGTGGCGTGCACACTGGGTAGATGCAGGGGGCCTGCGCGGGCAGGCACGGCACATCTCGAGTGGGGGGCACGACAGTGGGGGACAACCAGGTCGACGGCGTTGACGACGGCGATGACGACACCTGTGCCGGCGGCGACCTGCCGGCGGCGGCGGGGCTGTTGAGACGCCCTGCCATGCGGGTCCGGAGCGAGATCCTCGCGGCTCTGCGTGACGCCGGCTATGACGACATCCTGCCCGGACACCTCGGGGTGTTCCAGTGGCCGGGTCCTGACGGGCAACGCCCCGGAGTGTTGGCGGTGCGGAACCAGGCGTCCAAGCAGGCGATGAACCACCTTCTGCGCCAGCTCGAGACGGGTGGCTACCTCGTGAGGAAGAATCGTCCGGGCGATGGCCGAACCCGGGTGGTGCGGCTCACCGAACGGGGTTGGTCCGTGGTCGAGGTCATCCGCAAGACCGTCGACGAGATCGAGAACGAATGGGCGGCCGCGTTGGGCGAGCCGACCTATGCCGAGCTCCGTCGCGCTCTGGTCGGTCTGGAGTCGCTGCTCGAGCGATTCCCTCACGTCAGCAGCCGAGCCGTCAGCTGAGCCGGTCAGCTGAGCCGGTCAGCTGAGCGCCAGCAGCTGGGCGGGTGCGCTACCCTGAGGGCATGGCGAAGTTCCTCCTGCTTATCAGGCCGCGTTGACCATCGCTCGCTAGGCGGGCTTGGCGTCGACGCGGCTACCCCTCGTTCTCGGGGGGTTTTTTTGTGCCCGGCCCAGGGTGCAGCCAGGATCCGTGACCAGCGCCCCAGGAAGACGAGAACGAGATGACCGAGCAGCAGGACACCTACGACGTCGAGGCGACCCAGGACAAGTGGCGCACGGTGTGGGAGGACCTCAAGCCCTTCCAGGCCCGGG
>JBPCND010000274.1:0-3801 GCA_051001655.1 Nocardioides sp.
GTCGTACTCGAGCCCGCACACGGTGGTGAACGGGAACTCCTCATGCTTGATCCAGTTTCGCTCCCGGATCTCCAGCGGGTCGACGCAGATCTCGACGGCAAGCTCGTCCATCAACCGCTCGATGGCAAACGTCGCCTCCGATCGTCCGGCACCGCGGTAGGCGTCGGTCCAGTTCTTGTTGGTGAGGATGTTCTTGCACTGGAACCGGTACGACGGGAACCTGTAGATCGCGTTGTACATGAACGCACCGAGGATCGGGACACCAGGCGTTACCAGGCCCAGGTAGGCGCCCATGTCGGCCAGCAGCTCCACCTTGAGCCCGGTGACGGTGCCCTCTCGAGTCGCCGCCAGAGTCAGCTTCTGGATCTGGTCACTGCCGTGGTGGCCAGCGAGCAGGGACTCGCTGCGGGTCTCGGTGTACTTGCAGGGCTTGCCGAGGCGCCGCGACACCACAAGGGTGGTGACCTCCTCGGGAGTCACCTGCAACTTGCCGCCGAAGCCGCCTCCGACGTCGGGAGCGATGACCCGCAGCTTGGACTCCGAGATGCCGCACGTCAGCGCCAGCATCAGCTTGAGGATGTGCGGGATCTGGGTGGCGGACCACAGTGTGGTCTGCTCGCCGGTGGGATCCGAAACGACCGAGCGGGGCTCCATGAAGGCGGGCATCAGTCGCTGCTGCCGATAGGTCCGCTCAATCAAAACCTCGGCGCCTCGGATCGCGTCCTCGACGTTGCCGCCGGTCCCTGCCTCCGCCGAGTCGAACACCCAGGTGGCTGACACGTTGGTGCCAAGCTCTGGATGGGTGAGGTTCCCTCCCTCTGCCGCAGCCGCCATGTCGACGACAACGGGCAGCTCGTCGTACTCCACGTCCACCAGCTCGACGGCGTCCTTGGCTGCGACAGCCGAGCGAGCAACGATGCAGGCCACGATCTCGCCAGCGAAGTTGACGGTGTCGACCGCGATGGAAGGGTGCGCCGGCGCCTTCTGGTCGGCGGTGATCGGCCACGCGCACGGCAGGCTGCCCTGCTCGTCGGCGAGGTCCGCACCCGTGAAGACGGCGATGACGCCCGGTGAGTTCTTGGCTGTCTCGACGTCGATCGACGTGATGGTTGCGTGCGCCACCGGGGTTCGCACCATGGCCAGGTGGAGCATGCCCGGAAGGGAGATGTTGTCGGTCCAGCGGGTGCGACCTACGACGAGTCGAGCGTCCTCCTTGCGGCGCCGGGGGCTCCCGATCTCGGTCACGGGCCGTTCTTCGGTGACCGTCATAGCGTCCCTCCTGCAGTGCCGACCCTGCCCGGCGTCGCATCAGAGGCGGCGAGCACCGCCTTGACGATGTTCTGGTAGCCCGTGCAGCGACAGAGGTTTCCTTCGAGCCCGTCACGGACCTCGTGCTCCGTCGGCGACGGATTGTCCCTGAGCAGGTCGATGCTTTGCATGATCATCCCTGGAGTGCAGTAAACGCACTGCAGCGCGTGGTTCTCGTGGAACGCCTGTTGCATCGGGTGCAGCTCACCGTCTTTCGCCAGACCCTCGATCGTGGTCACTTCATGCCCGTCGGCCTGGACCGCGAGGACCGTGCACGACTTGACGCTCGTGCCGTCGAGGTGGACGGTGCAGGACCCGCAGTTGCTGGTGTCGCAGCCGATCACCGTGCCCGTCTTGCCTACCTGCTCGCGCAGGTAGTGCACGAGGAGCGTGCGGGGTTCGACGTCGTCGGAGTAGTCCACCCCGTCGACCTTGATGCCTATCCGAGCCATCGGCCATCCTTCGACAAGAGATCGCCGCGAGAGCCGAGAGCAGCGGGCGCGACAGTGCGTAAGGGTCTGTAGGTCACAGACAACCCCTTGCCCGAGACCAGCACAAGACCTTCTGTGCATTTCTTCAGGGCGGACGGCCGATCGACCCGGTGCGGCAGCAGACTCGCACTGCCGGGACCGGTCCTGATGGGGGTTCAGGTGTCGTGGTGGATGGGGCCGGACACCCCGGCGAGCCGATCCCCCCGACCGCCCCACCGTAGGGCGATGATCTCGGCCGCAATGCTGACGGCGGTCTCCTCGGGGGTCCGAGCGCCGAGGTCGAGGCCGATCGGGCTGGAGAGCCGCGACAGCTCCAGCTCGGTCAGACCTGCCTCTCGCAGCCGAGCCAACCTGTCGGAGTGCGTACGGCGAGAGCCCATCGCCCCGACGTAGGCCACCTCGGGGAGCCTAAGCGCGAGCTCGAGGACGGGTACGTCGAACTTAGGGTCGTGCGTGAGCACACACAGCACTGTGCGGCCGTCGATGCGCCTCGCTTCGACCTCGCCGGCGAGGTACTTGTGGGGCCAGGAGACGACGACCTCGTCGGCCTCCGGGAAGCGCGATGCGGTGGCGAACACGGGCCGGGCGTCGCACACGGTGACGTGGTAGCCGAGGAATGAGCCGACCCGGGCCACCGCGGCCGCGAAGTCGATGGCCCCGAACACGAGCATCCTGGGCTTTGGCGCGTGTGACGACACGAAGACCGCCATCCCCTCGCCGCGCCGCTGGCCGTCGGGGCCGTAGTGAAGGGTCTCGCTGCGACCGGCGGCGAGCAACCCGCGGGCGTCAGCGGTCACGGCGTCGTCGGCACGGCTGGAGCCGAGGGACCCTACCACCGGCCGAGAGTGGCCGGGGGGGCGGATGACCAGTCGACGTCCCAGCCGGCCGGCGTCGTCGTGGGTCACCACAGTCGCCACCGCGACCGGTTGTCCCGACTCGATGTCGGTCGCCACGTCGGCCCGCTCGGGGAAGCTTTGAGAGTCCATGACCTCGACGAAGACGTCGATGATCCCCCCACAGGTGAGACCGACGGCGAACGCGTCGTCGTCACTGATCCCGTAGCGCTGGAGGACTGGCTGCCTGTCGTTGATGACCTGCTGCGCCAGCTCGTAAACGGCTCCCTCCACGCAACCACCGGAGACCGACCCTACAGCCTCGCCGCCCGGACCGACAAGCATGGCGGCACCAGGTGCTCGGGGAGCGGACGAGAACGTCGCGACGACGGTGCCCACGCCGACGGACTCGCCTTGCTGCCACCACGGGAGGAGTCGATGCAGCACATCACGCATCGGCGACCACCTCCAACGCACGCTCGAACGTCGCCATGTTGTGGCCAGCCAGAAAGGAGTCCACGAATGGGAGGGCCGCCACGATGCCGGCCTGAACGGGCGCGTAGCCGATCTTGCCCTGGTGAGGGTTGACCCACACCACCTTCGAGGCGAGGCGGTGCAGTCGCCGCATCTGCTCACCTAGCAGCGCACTGTCCCCGCGCTCCCAGCCGTCACTCATCACAACGATCACGGCGCCCCGAGCGACCCCGCGCTGCCCCCACCGGTCGAGGAAGGCCGCAAGCGCCTCGCCGAGGCGGGTTCCTCCGGACCAGTCGGGCACGGCATGGCCCGCGGCTTCGAGCGCCGAGTCGCCGTCTCGCACCCGCAGTGCTCCGGTGACGCGCGTCAGCCGGGTACCGATGGTGAACACTTCGGTCCGCTGAGGGCTCGCGGTCATGATGACGTGCGCCCACCGCAGCAAGCTGTCGGCGTACGGGCCCATCGAGCCGGAGACGTCGACGAGCACGACCACCCTACGGGGCCGGGTGGTACGCCGCCGGAACCGCAGGCGTGCCGGTTCACCCCCACGCCGCAGCTGGTCGCGCAGGGTGCTGCGCGCGTCGATCTCGCCGTTGCGGTAACGTCTGCGCCGCGGCGAGGTGCGCAGCGGAGGAACAAAGCGAAGGCCGGCGAACAGCCGCCCGAGCTCGGCGCGCTCGGCAGCGCTCATT
>JBPCND010000275.1:0-17421 GCA_051001655.1 Nocardioides sp.
TTCGCGGCGTCGCTCTGAGATCCTGACGGACATGCACTTCGTCTGCGTGTTCGGGCCGCCTGCCGTCGGCAAGATGACGGTGGGGCGCGAGCTGGCTCGACTGACCGGGTTCAAGCTGCTGCACAACCACATGACTATCGAGCCGGTGCTCGACATCTTCGAGTTCGGCTCGCCTCCGTTCGGCCGCCTGGTCAACGAGTTCCGTCGCCGGATCCTCGAGGAGGCGGTCGCCTCGGACCTGTCGGGACTGATCTTCACCTTCGTGTGGGGCCTCGAGGATGAGCGGGACCGGGACCTGGTGACGTCGTACGTCGACATCGTCGAGAACGCTGGCGGCGCCGCTTCCTTCGTCGAGCTGGCCGCCCCGCTCGAAGAGCGGCTCAGGCGCAACGAGACCGAGCTGCGCCTCGAGCACAAGCGGTCCAAGCGCGACGTGGCGTTCTCCCGGCAGAACGTGATCGACACTGACGCGGAGTGGGTGATGAACACCGGGAGTACGCCGACGCCCGCCGATGCGCTCTTCGCGGGGCGCCACCACGTGAGGATCGACAACACCCACCTGCCCGCCGACGAGGTGGCTACGCAGGTGGTCGGGGCCCTCGGGCTGCCGGAGGTCTGGACGAGGGCGGCACAGCAGTGACACCTCCGGCCGGTCGTCCCAACCGGCTCATCGGCCGGAGGTGCCACAGCCCCCGACCGACCCGACGATGCGTAGTCTGGTGCCCCGGTCCTGGGATCCTTGCCCGGGCCGATCCCCGGTTGGTCTGCCGGCAGGGCCCGCCTGACTTTGAATCAGGACTAGCGACGTAGGTTCGACTCCTACCCGGGGAGCTCGTGAGTGCGGCGGAGGCGCCGAGCGGAGCAGAGGGAGTGAGTGTGGCGGAGCGACCGACAGCGGTGATCGTGCTGGCAGCGGGCAGCGGCACCCGGATGAAGTCCAAGACGATGAAGGTCCTCCACCCCCTGTGCGGCCGGACCATGATCGGTCACGTGATCACCGCCGCTCTCACGGTCGAGCCGCGGCACGTCGTCGCCGTCGTCGGTCACGGCCGCGAGACGGTCGGTCCACACGTGCTGGAGCTCGCCCCCGGCGCCCTGCTGGCGGTTCAGGAGACCCAGGAAGGCACGGGTCATGCGGTGCGGGTCGGTCTGGAGGCACTCCGCGCGGCGGCTGGTACGACGGAGGGGACGGTCGTCGTCGTGGCCGCGGACACCCCGCTGCTGCAGGGTGCGACGATTGCCGACCTGGTGGCCGACCACGGGACTGCCACCCGGTCGGTCACCGTGCTGACCGGGGAGGTGGCGGATCCGTTCGGCTACGGCCGGGTCATCCGGGACTCCGACGGCTCGGTGGCCGCGATCGTCGAGGAGAAGGACGCTGACGATCAGCAGGCCGCCGTACTCGAGATCAGCAGCGGGGTCTTCGCCTTCGACGGTGCGTTTCTCGCCGATGCGCTGAGCCGGGTGACCAACGACAACGCCAAGGGCGAGTACTACCTCACGGACGTGGTCGGCCTGGCCAGGACGGACGGCCGTGCCGTCGGCGCCTTCCGCATCGACGACGTCGCGCAGACCGAGGGTGCCAACGACCGGGCTCAGCTAGCGACGCTCGGTGGCGAGCTCAACCGGCGGATCCTCGATCGGTGGATGCGAGATGGCGTCAGCGTGATGGACCCCGCGACCACCTGGGTCGATGCGGACGTGGTGCTTGCCCCCGACGTGACCCTGCTCCCGGGCGTCCAGCTGCTCGGGACCACCACGGTCGACGAGGAAGCCGTGATCGGGCCAGACTGCACCCTCAAGGACGTCGAGGTCGGCCGCGGTGCCCGGGTGGTGCGCACCCACGGCGAGCTGGCGGTGGTCGGGGCCGACGCCGTCGTGGGCCCGTTCTCCTACCTCCGCCCCGGGACGGTCCTCGGCGCAGGCGGCAAGATCGGCGCCTTCGTGGAGACCAAGAACGCCCGGATCGGTGACGGCGCCAAGGTGCCGCACCTGTCCTACGTCGGTGATGCCGAGGTCGGTGAGGGCGCCAATATCGGCGCCGGCACGATCTTCGCCAACTACGACGGGGTGTCGAAGCATCGGACGAGGGTCGGTCGCCAGGCGAAGACCGGGTGCCACAACACGTTCATCGCGCCAGTCGAGATCGGTGACGGTGCGGTGACGGGAGGAGGCACCGTCGTACGCCGGGACGTGCCGCCGGGTGCCCTGGCCGTCTCCACCGGGCCTCAGCGGAACCTCGACGACTGGGTGCTGCGCAAGCGAGCGGGCTCAGCGGCTGCCGACGCTGCCACGGAGGCGCTGGCCGCCGGAAGCACGGCTCGCGGTTCTGCCCCCCAGGTCGCAGCCGGGTCGGACCCTGAGCGACAATCCGACTGAGACCCACCCTCGAGGAGATCCCGTGAGCGGACTGAAGCGGACGACCGAGAAGAACCTGATGGTCTTCAGTGGCCGCGCACACCCCGAGCTCGCCGAAGAGGTGGTGGATCTGCTCGGCAGCGGTCTGGTCCCGACGGCGGCCTACGAGTTCGCCAACAGCGAGATCTACGTCCGCTTCGAGGAGTCGGTACGGGGCTGCGACGCGTTCGTCATCCAGAGCCACACCGCTCCGGTCAACGAGTGGATCATGGAGCACCTGATCATGATCGACGCGCTGAAACGGGCGTCGGCGAAGCGGATCACCGTGGTGCTGCCCTTCTACGGCTACGCCAGGCAGGACAAGAAGCACCGGGGGCGCGAACCGATCTCCGCGCGTCTGATGGCCGACCTGTTCAAGACCGCCGGTGCCGACCGGCTGATCGCGGTCGACCTGCACACCGCCCAGATCCAGGGTTTCTTCGACGGCCCGGTGGACCACCTGATGGCGCTGCCGATCCTCGCGGAGTACGTCAAGGACAAGTACGGTCAGGAGCAGCTGGTCGTCGTCTCGCCGGACGCCGGCCGGATCAAGGTGGCCGAGCAGTGGTCGGACCGTCTCGACGGAGCGCCGTTGGCCTTCATCCACAAGACCCGGGACGTCAGTCGTCCCAACGAGTCGGTGGCGAACCGCGTCGTCGGCGACGTGAAGGGCCGGATCTGCGTCCTGGTCGACGACATGATCGACACCGGCGGCACCATCGTCAAGGCGACCGAGGCGCTGATGGCGGGTGGCGCCTCGGGTGTGGTCATCGCTGCAACGCACGCGATCCTCTCCGACCCTGCCGTCGACCGGCTCAAGAACTGCTCTGCAACAGAGGTCGTGGTCACCAACACGCTGCCCATCCCCACCGAGCGACAGTTCGACAAGCTCACCTGTCTGTCCATCGCTCCCTTGATCAGCCGGGCGATCCGGGAGGTCTTCGAGGACGGCTCGGTGACGAGCCTGTTCGACGGCCAGGCCTAGCCCCGAACTTTCATAGCGGGCTGGAGGCGATTCGCGCAGGTCGATCGGGCTCGGCTAAGATCGGCGAGTTGCCTCGGCGAGGGAGATCGGCACACTCGCACCCTCTTGCTCCGTGATCGACGTGGTGGCCCGGCTGGCTCGTTGCCTTCCGTGCAACCCGCCGTGCGCCCGCTTGCCGGAGCGCGAGAACCCACGTCGACGCGATGCAGGCGATGGACGAGACGATACGAAACAGTGAGCTGAGGAGTTCCCCCATGTCGGAGAGCAACATCCAGGCGGAGACGCGCACCGAGTTCGGCAAGGGCGCTGCCCGCCGGATCCGTCGCGCGGCCAAGGTCCCCGCCGTGCTGTACGGCCACGGCACGGACCCGGTCCACATCAGCCTGCCCGGCCACGACACGATGCTGGCGCTCAAGCATGGCGGCGTCAACGCCCTGCTGACGCTCACCGTCGAGGGCAAGGAGCATCTCGCGCTGCCCAAGCAGATCCAGCGCGACCCGATCAAGGGCTTCCTGGAGCATCTCGACCTGGTCCTGGTCCGTCGGGGCGAGAAGGTGACCGTGGAGATCCCGGTGCACCTCACCGGGGAGCCAGGACCTGACGCCCTCATCGTTACGGAGACGTCCATGGTGTCGGTCGAGGCCGAAGCCACGCACATCCCGGAGTACATCGAGGTGTCTGTCGAAGGGGCCTCGGTCGGTGACCAGATCTTCGCTAAGGATCTCGAGGTGCCCGAGGGCTCCAGGGTCCTGGCGGACGACGACATCCTGATCGTCAACGTCACGCACGCTCCGACCGCCGAGGAGGTCGAGGCCGAGCTGGAGGAGGCCGAGGCCGAGGTCGGCATCGAGCGTGACGAGAGCGACGAGGAGATCGCCGCTGCAGAGGCTGCAGGCGACGACGCCGGCGAGTCCGCCGACGGCGACGCCGGTAGCGGCTCCGGTAGCGACGGGGAGACCTCCGCGGACGAGTGACCCCACAACGCTCGGTCCCGTGTGGAGAGCGCGTGAGAGTGACCTTGACCAGGAAGGCCGGGGATCCCGTGAGCGACACCACGACTTCCTCCGAGTGCGGAGTGTGGCTGGTCGTGGGCCTGGGGAACCCGGGTCCTTCCTACGCCGGACACCGGCACAACGTCGGCCATCTCGTCACCGACGAGCTGTCGAGGCGAATGGCGGGCTCGTTCCGTCCGCACAAGTCCGGTCGGGCCGAGGTACTCGAGGGCCGGATCGGCGGGATCGGAGGAGCGGGCGGCGTACGCGTCGTGCTGGCCCGGCCACGTGGCTATATGAACGAGTCCGGCGGACCCGTTGCTGGCCTCGCCAGGTTCTACAAGCTGCCGGTCGAGTGCATCGTGGCGATTCACGACGAGCTCGACCTCGCGTTCGACACCCTGCGGCTCAAGCAAGGTGGTGGCGACAACGGCCACAACGGCCTCCGCTCGATGCGCACCTCGTTGGGTTCGGGAGAGTTCTTCCGGGTCCGTGTCGGGATCGGTCGGCCCCCCGGGCGGCAGGACCCGGCCGCGTTCGTGCTCTCGGGCTACTCCTCCGCTGAGCGCAAGATGCTGCCCTTTCAGGTCGACCGGGCCGCCGACGCGGTGGAGGCGCTGCTCACCGACGGCCTGGCGAAGGCCCAGAGCAGGTTCAACAGCTGACGCCCTGACCATCGAGCTAGGAGACCCCGTGACCGAGATCCCGACGCCGCCCGACGGCACCGTCGAGGACGACCACCTCTTCGCCGCCTGGGCGGCCACGGTGGCAGGCGAGCTGCTGACCGAGGTCCGCACCCAGGGCCTCGAGGGCAACGCGCTCAAGGATGCCGGCGACGAGGCGGCGCAGGCCCTGCTCATGCAGCTGTGTGCGACGTACCGACCCGACGACTCGGTGCTCTCCGAGGAGAGCAAGGCGACCCACGTCGACCAGCAGCGGCTCACCGCCGAGCGGGTCTGGATCATCGACCCGCTGGACGGGACCCGGGAGTTCTCGGAGCCGCCGCGGGACGACTGGGCGGTGCACGTGGCGTTGTGGGGCCGCCTCGGGGACGGCGGCGACCTCATTGCGGGTGCAGTTGCCCAGCCCGGTCTGGACACCACCTTCCACACGGGCAACCCGCCGGTCGTCCCGGAGCGGACCTCCGGGCGTCCGCGCATCGCGGTCTCCCGGACCCGGCCGCCGGCCTTCGTCGAGGCTCTCGCACAAGAGATCGGTGCCGACCTCGTGCCGATGGGCTCGGCCGGGGCCAAGGTGATCTCGGTCGTCCGTGACGTCACCGACGCCTATGTGCACGCCGGCGGCCAGTACGAGTGGGACTCGGCCGCCCCGGTCGCCTTCGCCCGCGCGGCCGGCCTCTTCACCTCGCGCGTGGACGGCTCGCCGCTGGTCTACAACCAGCAGGACGTGCTGCTGCCGGACCTGATCGTCTGCCGTCCTGAGCTGGCCGAGCCGATCGTCGACTTCGTCCGCCGGCACGGCACCGGCTGACCCCTCTGTTCGGAGGCGGCCTGATCCGGCCACCTCCCCATGGATGTCTGAACCTCCCCCTGGCGTGCTTGCCATGGGGAGGTTCAAACATCCTGCATACCCTGGTAAACCGCCCGGCGGGCGGACGCTGAGCGGAGGTGGTCGGGGGATGCGGTCACGCGTCGGGATCAGGGGCCGGGTTCGACCGGAGGTTCTGCGCCGGCGGTCTCGTCGCGGTCGGCCCACTCCAGCAGCGGCGTGATGTCGAAGACGGGATCGTCGAGGTCGGCAGGCAGGTCGCCGAGCTCGGCGAACCGGGCCGGCACGGTGGCGATCGTGCAGTCCGTCGGCTCGACGTCGTCGACCTCGTCCCACCTGATCGGGGTGGACACCGTGGCCTCGGGGTTCCCGCGCACCGAGTAGGCCGCTGCGATCGTGTGGTCGCGGGCGTTCTGGTTGTAGTCGACGAACAGCGCAGCGGGATCCCGGTCCTTGCGCCACCAGGTGTTGGTGACCTCGTCGGGGGTCCGTCGCTCGACCTCCCGGGCGAAGGCAAGAGCGGCCCGGCGTACCTCCTTGAAGCCGTTGTCCGGCCGGATCCGCACGTAGATGTGCATGCCCTTTCCCCCCGAGGTCTTGGGGAAACCGGTCGCACCGAGCTCGTCGAGCACCTCGTGGGCGACGTCGGCCACCAGGCGGACGGTGCCGAAGTCGCACTCCGGCCCGGGGTCCAGGTCGATCCGCCACTCATCGGGGATCTCGGTGTCCGCACGCCTGCTGTTCCACGGATGGAACTCGACCGTCGACATCTGGACCGCCCAGATCACCTGCGCAAGCTCGGTGACACACAGCTCGTCGGCGGTGCGGTTCCACCGCGGGAAGTGCAGCCGCACCGTCTCCATCCACGGTGGGGCGCCGGACGGCAGCCGCTTCTGGTGCACCTTCTCGCCGGTGACCCCGGTCGGGAAGCGGTGCAGCATGCACGGCCGCTCGTAGAGCGCGTTGACGATCCCCGGCCCGACCGCGAGGTAGTACTCCACCAGGTCGAGCTTGGTCTCTCCACGCAGCGGGAAGTAGACCCGGTCGGGGTTGGAGATCCGGACGACCTTGTCGTCGACCTCCACCTCCACCGCCGGGGACGTGCCCTTCGCCGCTGCCACAGAGAAAACCTAGCGACCCCGGCGCCGCTGCGCGGCAGGATGTCCGCCATGACGTCCTTCATCTCCCACACGACCGTCGACTGCGCCAACGCCTACGAGCTCTCCACCTGGTGGAAGCAGGTGCTCGGGTACGTCGACGTGGCGGACGACCCGAACGAGCCCGACCACGAGGAGTGCATGATCCTCTCCCCGGAGACCGGTCACAGCCTGTTGTTCCTCCAGGTGCCCGACACCAAGCAGGTGAAGAACCGGATCCACCTCGACCTGCGCCCCTCGACGGGCAGCCGCAACGAGGAGATTCAGCGCGTGCTCGGTCTCGGCGCGACGCAGCTCGACGACCAGCGGGGAAACTACGGTCCCGGCACCGGCTGGGTGGTCCTAGCCGACCCGGAGGGCAACGAGTTCTGCATCCTGCGCAGCGAGGCGGAGGTCGCTGCGTCTCCAGGCCCGACCGCGGACGGGTGATGCCCGACCCCGGCGTTCGGCTCCCCACCTGGCTGGCTGGACCCGGCTGGAGTCGCCCGTAGACTGAGGCACGAGAACCCCCTCGATGCCCCTGTTTCAGGCGCCGACAGGGGGCTGTCGTGTTGTGCTGACCCCGCTGCATCAGGAGCAGAAGAGTTGAGCGTGTCGACAAAGGTGCCATGCCAGGTGCAAGGTCTGGCCGATCTGGTCCTCCAGGACAAGGCACTGGCCGCGGCCGTCGACGACGCCCGCGCCGGCGCCGTGACGTCGCTGGACCTGACCGGTCCGCCGGCGCTCCGCCCGTTCCTGGTGCGAGGCCTCGTGGACGCAGGACGCACGGTGCTCGCGGTGGCGGCCACGGCGCGCGAGGCCGAGGACCTGGTCGACGCCCTCGGGGCCGTGATGGACCCGGCCTTGGTCGGCTACTACCCGTCGTGGGAGACGCTGCCGCACGAGCGGCTCTCGCCCCGCAGCGACACCGTCGGTCGCCGGCTCGCCGTGCTGCGCCGGCTCGTCCATCCCGGCGACGACGCCAGCAACGGTCCGCTCAGGGTTGTCGTGGCGCCGGTCCGGTCCGTGCTGCAGCCGCAGGTCAAGGGTCTCGCCGACCTGGAGCCGGTCGAGCTCACGGTCGGTGGGCAAGCGGACCTGGAGGCCGTCGTCCGGCGGCTGTCCGCGGCGGCGTACACCCGGGTGGACCTCGTGGAGCGGCGCGGTGAGTTCGCGGTGCGTGGGGGGCTGGTCGACGTCTTCCCACCGACCGACGAGCATCCGCTCCGCGTCGAGTTCTGGGGCGACGAGGTGGAGGAGATCCGTTCCTTCGCGGTCGCCGACCAGCGCACGCTCGAGCCGACCGGTCGGCTGTGGGCGCCGCCGTGCCGCGAGCTGTTGCTGACCGACGAGGTGCGGGCGCGTGCCCAGGCGTTAGGGGAGGCGCACCCGGAGCTGGCCGCGATCACCGAGAAGCTCGCTCAGGGCCATGCCGTCGAGGGGATGGAGTCGCTCGCGCCGGTCCTGGTCGACGACATGGAGATGCTGGTCGACCTGATGCCGGCGGACACCCATGTGCTCGTGCTCGATCCGGAGCGTGCCCGGAGCCGCGCCCATGACCTCGTGGCCACCAGCGTGGAGTTCCTCGACGCCTCGTGGGCGGCCGCCGCGGGCGGCGGGCAGGCGCCGATCGACCTCGGAGCGGCGTCGTACCAGTCCCTGGGCGAGGTCCGGCTCCGGAGCCTGGCACAGGACAAGCCATGGTGGACGATGTCGCCGTTCGGCATCACTGACGAGGTCTCGACAGGCTCGATCACCGGGGAAGGAGGCTCGACCACCGAGCCGCTACGCGACATGCTCGGAGAGGTCGTCCGGGCTGATGTCGACTGGGAGTCCGGTGCGGTCGAGAGCCGTGCGGTGCCGGTGCGGCAGGTCGAGGAGTACCGCGGTGACATCGAGGCGGCCGTCTCTGACATCCGCACGTGGCTGGCCGAACGCCGCCGGGTGGTCCTGGTCACCGAGGGGCACGGTCCCGCGCAGCGGATGGTCGAGGTGCTCGGTGAGCACGATGTCCCGGTCCGGCTGACCGAGACGATCGCGTCGGCCGACGACGTACCCCTCCATCTCGTCGTCGTCACCACCGCCACGCTCTCGCACGGCTTCGTCTCCGACGAGCTCGTGCTGGTCACCGGTGACGACCTGTCCGGCCAACGCTCCTCGACCAAGGATATGCGCAAGATGCCGGCGCGGCGGAAACGCCAGATCGACCCGCTGGAGCTCAAGCCCGGTGACTACGTCGTGCACGAACAGCACGGCGTGGGGCGCTACGTCGAGATGCGCCAGCGCGAGGTGCAGGGCGCAACGCGCGAGTACCTCGTGGTGGAGTACGGCGCCTCGAAAAGGGGTCAACCGGCCGACCGGCTCTTCGTCCCCACCGACCAGCTCGACCAGGTCACCCGCTACGTCGGCGGGGAGCAGCCGTCGCTGGACCGGCTCGGTGGCGGCGACTGGGCCAAGCGGAAGGGCCGGGCCCGCAAGGCGGTCAAGCAGATCGCGGCCGAGCTGATCAAGCTCTACGCCGCCCGGCAGGCCACGAAGGGCCACGCGTTCGGCCCGGACAGCCCGTGGCAGCGCGAGCTCGAGGACGCCTTCCCGTTCACCGAGACGCCCGACCAGCTCTCCACGGTCGACGAGGTCAAGGCCGACATGGAGCGGACCGTGCCGATGGACCGTCTGGTCTGCGGCGACGTGGGATACGGCAAGACCGAGATCGCCGTCCGCGCCGCCTTCAAGGCCATCCAGGACGGCAAGCAGGTGGCCGTGCTGGTGCCGACGACGCTGCTCGTCCAGCAGCACCTGTCCACGTTCGCCGAGCGGATGTCGGGTTTCCCGGTGGTGCTCAAGGGGCTGTCCCGCTTCCAGACCGACAGTGAGGCGACGGCCGTCGTGGACGGTCTTCGTGAGGGGGCGGTCGACATCGTCATCGGCACCCATCGGCTGCTCAACCCCGACATCAGAGTGAAGAACCTCGGGCTGATCGTCGTCGACGAGGAGCAGCGGTTCGGGGTCGAGCACAAGGAGCAGATGAAGCGGCTTCGCACCAGCGTCGACGTGCTGTCGATGTCGGCGACACCGATCCCGCGGACCCTCGAGATGGCCATCACCGGCATCCGAGAGATGTCCACGATCACTACGCCGCCGGAGGAGCGGCACCCCGTGCTGACCTACGTCGGTGCCTACGAGGACCGGCAGGTGGTGGCCGCCGTACGACGCGAGCTGCTCCGCGAGGGCCAGGTGTTCTACATCCACAACCGGGTGCAGTCGATCGACAAGGCAGCCGCGAAGCTCCGGCAGCTGGTGCCGGAGGCCCGGATCGCGGTCGCCCACGGCCAGATGGGCGAGCACCAGCTCGAGCAGGTGATGCTCGACTTCTGGGAGAAGAAGTTCGACGTGCTGGTGTGTACGACGATCGTCGAGTCGGGCCTGGACGTCTCCAACGCCAACACGATGGTCATCGAGCGAGCCGACATGCTCGGCCTGTCCCAGCTGCACCAGCTGCGTGGCCGGGTCGGCCGGGGGCGGGAGCGGGCCTACGCCTACTTCCTCTATCCCCCGGACAAGCCCCTGACGGAGACCGCTCACGAGCGGCTGGCCACCCTCGCCCAGCACTCCGACCTCGGCGGTGGCATCGCGATCGCGATGAAGGACCTGGAGATCCGCGGCGCCGGGAACCTGCTGGGAGGAGAGCAGTCCGGTCACATCGCCGACGTCGGATTCGACCTCTATGTCCGGCTGGTCGGGGAAGCCGTCCATGAGTTCCGCGGCGATGGTGCCGAACAGCAGCTGGACATGAAGATCGAGCTTCCGATCGACGCCCATCTCCCGCACGACTACGTCCCGAGCGAGCGGCTCCGGCTCGAGATGTACAAGCGGCTCGCCGAGGTGCGTGCCGACGGCGACGTCGACCTGATCCGTGAGGAGCTGCTCGACCGCTACGGCGCGCCACCCGAACCGGTGACGTCCCTGCTGCAGGTGGCGCGCTTCCGGGCCCGGGCCCACCGGGCCAGGCTGACCGACGTGACGGCGCAAGGAAAGTACGTCCGGTTCGCCCCGGTCGACCTGCCCGAGTCGGCAACGGTCCGGCTGAACCGGATCTACCCCCGGAGCATCCTCAAGACCGCCGTGCGTACGATGCTCGTGCCGCGCCCCTCGACCGCCGCGGTCGGCGGCCACCCGATCCGGGACGAGGCGTTGCTGACCTGGTCCCGCCAGGTCGTGGACACCGTGATCGACCCGGCCGGTGCCGTGTCGGGCAACCAGCCGAACGAGGAGAGTGTTCAGCAGACGTGAACCGAGCTCGCATCCCTTGGTTGTCGCCTCCCGCTGTCCGCGCTGCCCTCGTCGCAGCCGTCGCCGCAACGGCGCTGTCCGGTTGCGGGACGCACCCCGGCTCGGCTGCCGTGGTCGGTGACACCAGCATCACCGTGGACCAGGTCGACGCCGCCGCCGGTGCGTTGTGCTCGGCGAACAGAGCCGGCGACCAGACGACCGGGGAGCTGTCCAGTCGAGCGGCCCGGCAGGCCGCGATGCAGTTCCTCATCGACAGCGAGCTGAGCCGTCAGTTCGCCGAGGACGAAGGTGTCGAGCCCGACGAGGGGGAGGTGTCCGCAACGGTCGCTCAGAACGCCGCCGGCATCCGAGCACTGCCGGAGGACCAGCGGGAGGACTTCCGTGAGCTGCTCGTCGGCTTCCGCGAGTCCGAGCTGGTCCTAGCCGAGATCGGGCTGCTGTCGCTGCAGGAGCAGGGCACCGCTGAGCCTGCCCCCGAGGAGGCGTCGGCCGAGGGAGCGCTGCTCCGTGCCCAATGGGCCGAGGCGATCGACGTCGAGGTGGACCCCCGGTTCGGGACCTATGCCCAGGGCGCTCTGTCGCCGACCAGTGGGAGCCTCTCGATCCCGGTCTCGGCGGGCGCGAGGGCAGGCTCCGCCGCGGATCCCGGTGCGTCCTGGATCGCCGGTCTCCCGGCTTCGCAGAAGTGCGCCTGACCCTGCTGCTCACCAGCCCACGGGTCGCCCCTGGGCTGATGTCGTGGGCTGCCTGGCAGGCCGTCGCGTCCGTCGACCGGCGGCTCGCCGGCGACCAGGGACTCCCGCTGGCGCGTGCCGTGTCCGCGGCGGGTCACCGGGTCGACGTCCTCGCCGAGGCCACGGGTCCGTCGTTGCTGTCGGCCGCCCGTGAGTCGACCGTCGTCTGGCTCGCCTCCGACGCCGAGGCCGAACGGCTGCCCACCGAGCTCGCGACGGCGCTCGTCGACGGGTCTGACGTGGAGGTGGAGGTGCTGCACGCGTCGTACGACGTGCCCGGCTCCCGACTCCTCGACCTCGTCGCGGTGATGGACCAGCTGCGGTTGCACTGCCCGTGGGACCGTGAGCAGACGCATCGTTCGTTGGCGAACTACCTGGTCGAGGAGACCTACGAGACACTCGAGGCGATCGAAACCGGCGACCTGACCCACCTGCGCGAGGAGCTCGGCGACCTGCTGTTGCAGGTGGTGTTCCATGCCCGGGTCGCGGCGGAGGCCGACTCGCTCGAGGGCGGTTTCGACATCGACGCGGTGGCCGGCGGAATCGTCGACAAGCTGGTGCGCCGTCACCCGCACGTGTTCGCCGGACTTGACGTGGCGGGGGTGGACGAGGTCGAGGCGAACTGGGAGCGGCTCAAGTCCGCCGAGAAGGGCCGGGCGTCCGTCCTCGACGGGGTGCCGATGGCGCTGCCGGCCTTGGCGCTCGCGCACAAGGTGGTCGGCAGAGCGGCGAGCGTCGGTGTCCAGCCGCGCCAGGTGGTCGAACCTGTTGAGATACTCGGCGACCGGTTGCTGGCGCTGGTCGTCGAGTCCCGTGCGACGGGCGCCGACCCGGAGCAGGAGCTGCGCGACGCCGTACGACGTCTCTCCGCATCGGTCCGCGCCGCCGAGGCCTGACCACCTGACCCGTCCGCCCGGTCGAGTCGGCGCGTCTGCACGTCAGACGTGGGCCTGACCGCCTTGGGCGGCCAATGCGGTCGCGACCTGAAGCTTGTTCCTTTCGACAAGGGCGGGGTCGGCCTGCGGAAGCACGTCGTCCCAGATCGGGAGCATGTAACCGCGGGCCTGCATCATGCCGAGCGGTCGGGCCATGAAGGCCATGTGGAAGTGGGCTGACCCGTCGCCCCATCGGGAGAAGTGCGTGCGTGCCACACCGTCCAGGTCCTGGATGGCGCTCGCGAGACGTTGCACCACCGGACCCATCGTGACGAGAAGCTCCGGCGTCATCTGGTCGAGTCGCACGTGGCTATGGGGCGCGAGCCCGGCCCAGAACGGGATGGCGAAGGACGGCGGAGAGGCCACGTGCCAGCTATCGTCGCTCCAGATCCATCCACCGTCTGAGCGACAGTGGCCACACTCGGACGGATCGAGGTCCCCGGCACGCGGTTCCTCCGGAACCAGCATCGGCTCGAGTGGGGTCATCGTCAGCTCACCCTCGAGAGACACCAACGGGTCGTCGAGCAAAGGCTGCGCGGAGAGTCGCTCTCTCCGATCGGGACGCGTCCATGCCACGAAGAGGAGGCGACATCGGTTCGGTAGCCCCTGGTCACCCGCACAGTTTCCCCGAACGGGAGACGCGTTTCAACCCGTCGGTCGCCACGTGCGGACGTGCCGACTCGGCGGTTGACGCACGTGCGGACGTGCCGACTCGGCGGCTTGCGGGTCGACGGGCAGGCCGTTCTCCAGGGCGAGGGATGCCGGGCGGCGTGCCCGAGCGGGTCTAGGCTGGGCCCGTCACGTCCCCGGCACTAGGAGCATTGTCTTGGCTTCCATCGAGGCTGTCGGCGCGCGCGAGATCCTCGACTCGCGCGGCAACCCCACTGTCGAGGTCGAGGTGGGGCTCGACGACGGCACGGTGAGTCGTGCGGCTGTCCCCTCGGGCGCATCCACCGGCGCCTTCGAGGCGATGGAGCTTCGCGACGGGGGGTCCCGCTACGCCGGAAAGGGGGTAGCCAAGGCAGTCGCCGCGGTGCTCGACACCATCGGTCCTGAGCTCGTGGGCTTCGAGGCGTCCGAGCAGCGGCTCGTCGACCAACGCCTGCTCGAGCTCGACGGCACACCCAACAAGGCGAAGCTCGGCGCAAACGCCATCCTGGGGGTCTCGCTCGCCGTCGCCCGAGCGGCCGCGGACTCCGCCGACCTGCCACTGTTCCGCTACGTCGGCGGACCCAACGCGCACGTGCTGCCGGTGCCGATGATGAACATCCTCAACGGTGGCGCCCATGCGGACACCGCTGTCGACGTACAAGAGTTTATGGTGGCGCCGATCGGCGCATTGACGTTCCGTGAGGCCCTCCAACAGGGCACCGAGGTCTACCACGCACTCAAGGCTGTCCTGAAGGAGAAGGGCCTGGCGACCGGACTCGGCGACGAGGGCGGTTTCGCCCCCGACCTGGCGTCCAACCAGGAGGCACTCGAGCTCATCTCGATCGCGGTCGACAAGGCCGGGCTCAGGGTCGGCGAGGACATCGTCTTCGCCCTGGACGTCGCGGCCACCGAGTTCTGGTCCGAGGAGGGCTACGCCTTCGAGAGCTCGACGCGTTCAGCGGAGGAGATGATCGCCTACTACACCGAGCTCGCCTCGGCCTTCCCGATCGTCTCGATCGAGGATCCTCTCAACGAGGAAGACTGGGCCGGCTGGCAGGCGATGACTGCGGAGCTCGGCGACCGGATGCAGATCGTCGGCGACGATCTCTTCGTGACCAACGTCGAGCGACTGAGCCGCGGCATCACCGAGCGGTCGGCCAACGCCCTGCTGGTGAAGGTGAACCAGATCGGCTCGCTGACCGAGACGCTCGACTCCGTCGATCTGGCGCACCGCAACGGCTTCCGCTGCATGATGAGCCATCGCTCCGGCGAGACCGAGGACACCACCATCGCCGACCTTGCCGTCGCCACGAACTGTGGCCAGATCAAGACCGGTGCCCCTGCCCGGTCCGAGCGGGTCGCGAAGTACAACCAGCTGCTGCGCATCGAGGAAGAGCTCGACGACGGCGCTCGCTACGCCGGACGGGGCGCCTTTGCGCGCTACGCCGCCACCTCGGGTCACTGAGGCGGCTCGCATCCATGTCCGGCAACCGTCCCCCTCCGCGAGGATCCCAGGGCCCTCGCCCCCGTGCATCGTCGCGACCGGGCGCTCGGCCCTCCTCAGGCCCGGCTGGGTCAGCCGGATCGGCCGGATCGGCCGGCCGGTCCACGCCCCGTTCGACATCCCGATCGTCGCCCGGTCCGGCAAACAGATCCGGCGGTCGGCCTTCGACGGGGCCGGCCGGACGACCTGTTTCCTCGCGGATGCGGCCACCGGTCGGATCACCGCCGCCGAGACCGCGGTTCACTGGCCGCGCGGCCATCCTCGTGCTGGTTGCCGCGGTGCTCATGGTGTCCTACGCGTCGAGCCTGCGTGCCTTCCTCGAACAACGCGAGCACCGCTCTGCCTTGACCTACGACATCGCGCAGTCGCAGGCCAACATCGAGGCTATGGAGCGCGAGAAGGAGCGCTGGGACGACCCGGCCTACATCCGCGGCCAGGCACGGATGAGGTTCGGCTGGGTGCTGCCGGGCGAGATCGGCTTCCAGGTCATCGGCGAGGACGGGAAGGCCCTCGGCCACGACGACTCGCTGGCCGACCCCGCCGTCATCGTCGAGGACGACCAACCCCTGTGGTGGCAGACGGCCTGGGACAGCGTCGAGGTTGCCGGCAGTCCCGATGAGCTCGAGAACCGGACCCCGCCCACCCGCCGGATCAGAGCCCCCCGCACCGCCGGCAACTGAGCGGCACTGGGAGGATCCGGCCGTGATCGACTTCCACGACGAGGCCGTGATCAGCGCCCAGCTCGGGCGGCCACCCCGTTCTCTGCACGACATCGCCCACCGTTGTCCGTGCGGCAACCCCGATGTCGTTTCGACCGAGCCGCGGCTCGAGGACGGCACCCCGTTCCCGACGACGTTCTACCTCACCTGTCCCCGCGCAGCCTCCCTGATCGGCACGCTCGAGGCCTCCGGCCTGATGAGGCAGATGTCCGAGCGGCTCGAAGTTGACGGCGAGCTGGCCGCGGCGTACCAACGCGCTCACGAGGTCTATCTCGACCATCGAGAACGGATCGGTCACGTCCCGGAGATCGCCGGTGTCTCCGCCGGCGGGATGCCGACCCGGGTGAAGTGCCTGCACGTACTGGCCGGGCAGGCACTCGCCCAGGGGCCGGGAGTGAACCCGCTCGGGGACGAGGTCGTAGACCAGCTCGGGGACTACTGGGCGCCGGGGCCGTGCGTGCGACCGGAGGGCCCCGCTGTGCGGCGGGTCGGGGCGATCGACTGCGGCACCAACACGATCAAGCTGCTCGTCGCCGACCTCGATCGTGGCACCGGCGAGCAGCGGGGGCTGGTCCGGGAGATGCGGATGGTCCGGCTGGGCAAGGGTGTCGACCGCACCGGCCGGCTGGCCGACGAGGCCCTCGTCCGGGTCTTCGCCGCGGTCGACGAGTACGCCGCGATCCTGGCGAGGCATCCGGTCGAAGCCCTCCGGTTCTGTGCCACCTCCGCCGCCCGTGACGCCCAGAACGCTGGGGTGTTCGAAGCCGGAGTCCTTGAGCGGCTCGGCGTCGCACCGGAGGTTGTCTCCGGCGCGGAGGAGGCGCAGCTGGCGTACGGCGGCGTGACTCGGTCGCTCGCGGGCCGGGACGTTCCGGGTCCGATCGGCGTCGTCGACATCGGGGGTGGCTCGACCGAGCTGATCCTCGGTGACCCGACGACCGGACAGGTCCAGGCGGCCCGGTCACTCGACGTGGGGTCGGTGCGGTTGACCGAGCGGCTGCTGCCTTCGGACCCGCCGAGCGCCGCCGAGGTCGCCGCCGCCGAAGCGACGGTCGACGCGGCGCTCGACGAGCTGGCCGGCGACGGCGTACACGTCGAACACGCCCGCACCCTCATCGGCGTGGCCGGCACCATCACCACGGTGGCCGCGACGGTCCTGGACCTGCCCGGCTACGACAGACGGGCGATCCACCATGCGACCCTGCCGGTCACAGCCGTCCACGCAGCAGCCGCGCGGCTGCTCGCGATGACCCACGGCGAGCGGCGGGCGTTGCCGTACATGCATCCGGGACGTGCCGATGTGATCGGTGCAGGGGCGCTCATCCTGGACCGGGTCCTGCGTCGGGCCCGGGTGGAAACCCTGCTGGTCTCCGAGGCCGACATCCTGGACGGCATCGCCTGGTCGCTCGCCTGACCCCTCGGTCGCCGTACCCCTCCCAGTGGTTGGGCAGGGCGCGATTGGGTACCCATGGACTGATGTCACATGATCGTCACGAAGACGTGGTCCCCGCGCCTGAGGACTCCCGTAAGCCGGACTCGCCGGCGCAGCTGCACGGCCCGTCCTGGCGC
>JBPCND010000276.1:0-3601 GCA_051001655.1 Nocardioides sp.
GTGTAGAGCAGCCAGCCGTCCAGCGCGTCGGCCAGCGGGCGGTGGAACCACATCGCGTGGTCGAGGCTGGCGGTAACCAGGCCGTGCTGGGCCCATGGCAGGTCCAGCACCCGCAAGACCGGCTCAAGGATTGTGTAGTCGCACACGTAGGCCAGTGCCGCGAGGTCGCGCTGCTCGTCGGTCAGGCCCCGCACGGGCCGGAGGGCGTCGAAGGGCTTGATCCACAGCGCCTGGTGCGGCACGTCTGTGCCCTCGACGCGCACGTACACGGGGCCGGGCACGTGCCGCATGTCGAAGCTGCGGCCGCCGCCCCAGTAGCCCTCCGACTCCTCGATCATCATCGTCTCCCCGCCCGGCGCGACCAGCTCGAGGTACGACCCCGAGCTCGGCAATGACTCCGGGTGCGGGACGTCGAGTGGCGCCCCGGGCGCGAACTCGGCCGCGGCCGCCCCTGCCGCGAAGCCGACTAGGCACACATAGACCGGCTTGTAGTTCTGGTAGCCGCGGACCTGACGGGTCGAGTAGCCGCGCCCGTCGCGCAGCAGCTCAACCTCGTAACGCACCTCCGCACCGATGTCGACCGGGCGCAGGAAGTAGCTGTGCATCGAGTGCATGGTTTTGCCGTCGGTCACCGACCGCATCGCGGCCGCGGCGGCCTGCGCGACCATGTCGCCGCCGTACGCCTTCGGCCACGGACAGGGCTGGGTCACCGCGGTGAAGGCTAGGTCGAACCGCTCCGGCTCCTGCTCGGTGAGTTCGAGCGCGGCGGTGACGATAGCCGAAGTGCCGTGGTTGGCAGTCGAAGTCATGGACGGTCCGTCCAGTCCCGGAGCTCGGAGTCGCCCACCTCCGGCAGGTTGACCACGATATTCTCCGGAGTCCGGGTGGTCATCCAGGTGAGCGGGTTGTTGCGGTCCAGGTTGCACTCCACGTGAGGCATGAACGGCGGGACGAAGACCCAGTCGCCCTCCGCCATGTCGAGGTAGTCCTCGAACCTCAGCCCGAAGTAGATCCGTGCGCGGCCGGACAGGACGTAGCCGCCGGTCTCTGCCTCGCCGTGGTGGTGCGGCAAGGAGCGGTACCCGGCCTCGTTGCTGACCTTGCCGAACCAGAGCTTGGTGGCAGCCGTGTGTTGGATGCTGACACCCGAGATGCGGCTGGCGCCTTCGGACTGTCCGGTGTCGCCGAGCTCGGCGCCCGCCCTGGTGACGTAGGGGACGACGAGTCCCGACTCGTTCGCGTACGCGGAGTTGTCTCCCTCGAGGACGCGCTTGCTCAGATCTGGCTCCATGGGTTCATTCCTCTCGTGCATTGTTCGGCTCGTGGGCCCAGCGGATCGTGTTGCGCAGCGTGCCGATGCCGGCTATCTCGGTCTCGACGACGTCGCCGTCCCCGAGGAAGAGCTGTGGGTCCCGGGCGACGCCGACGCCGCCGGGAGTTCCGGTCAGGACGATGTCGCCCGGCCGCAGAACGGTGAAGGTGGAGACGTAGGCGAGCAAGGCGGGCGCGTCGAAGACCAAGGTCTTGGTGCTCGCGTGCTGCATGACCTCGCCGTTGACACGACAGCTGATCTCGAGCCCCGTCTCTGGGTCGGCGTCACCGGGGGTGACTAGGACTGGGCCGATCGGTGTGGTGCGGTCCCAGGCCTTCCCTTGGAACCACTGGCCTGTGCGGTACTGCCACTCGCGGATGGAGATGTCGTTGGCGACGGTGTAGCCCGCGATGGCGGTCCGGGCTGCGTTGCGGTCGGCTCGGCGTAGGTGGTCGCCGACGACGACGGCGAGCTCGGCCTCCCAGTCCACCTGCACGGAACGAGGGACGACGATGTCGTCTTCCGGGCCCACGAGGGTGTCGGCATACTTGGCGAACAGTGTGGGGTACTGCGGGCTCTCGCGCCCGGTCTCGGCAATGTGCTCGGCGTAGTTGAGTCCGCAGCAGATGACCTTGCCCGGCCGAGGCAGGGGAAGGACGGGACGCGCGTTGGGCAGCACTTCCCCATCCACCTGCGGTGAGTCGCCGGCGGCCAGCAGTGCAGACAGGTCTGTCGAACGCAGACGCCGCCATCCGCTCGCCGAGTGCCTCGCGGCCACGGTTTCGCTCGCTGGCGAGTTGTCCACCGTGACGGTTGCGAGTCGCACCACGACCTCCCAACCTATAGCGATCTTCTAACGACCGTCACCAACAATACATGTCGGTGCTACTGTTGGGAACTGTCAACGTCGGCCGAAATAGAAGGTGCACTGTGGTGAGCCCACTTCCCGTCAACCCCTCCTCCCTCTCCGCGCCCAGCGGCTACTCGCACGGGACCTTGGCCGGGAACACGCTCTACCTGGGCGGTCAGACAGCACTCGACGCAGACATGCGGATCGTGCCTGGCGGCATCGTCGAGCAGTTCCGACAGGCGTTCAGCAACATGCTGGCGACCCTGGCCGAGGCAGGTGGCCGGCCCGAGGAGCTGGTCAGCATCACGATCTTCCTCACCGACGTCCCTGACTATCAGGCGCACGGCAGAGATATCGGCCGCGTCTGGCGCGAACTCGCCGGTGCGGTCTATCCCGCGATGGCCGGCATCGGCACCACCGCGTTGTGGCAGCCAGAGGCGCTCATCGAGATACTCGGCGTCGCGGTCATCCCAGACGAGCGGCTCCGACCGCCGGCGGTCACGGGCTAGTCTCTGTCTTGAAGCTTGGCAGCGGTGACCACGCCGGCCCGGTCTGGACGTCCCCTGGATGGTGTCCGGCACCAGCGAGCCAGCCCGGCGAACGAGCCCGCGCTCGGTATACTTCACCGTCGTGTGGGGCAAGTAGTGGGCGGCGAGGACTTGGCGCAACTACCTCCCCGTGCCCTCATCTTGACGGTCCTTGGCCTCTATGTCCGTGAGGCCGGCGGCTGGGTCAGCGTGCGAGCCCTGATCCGTCTCCTGGGTGCCGCCGATGTCGAACCGCAGGCAGTCCGCTCCTCGATCTCTCGGCTCAAGCGACGCGGTTTGCTGGTGGCTGAACGTCGCGACGGAGTGGCGGGCTACGCCTTGTCCGACGTCGCGCGCGGGGTGCTCGAAATCGGTGATCAGCGCATCTTTGCCCGCGGTGACCATGAGCTCGACGGGTGGGGCCTGGTCGTCTTCTCCGTGCCGGAGTCCGAGCGCCAGAAGCGACACACTTTCCGCACTCGCCTTTCCTGGCTGGGGTTCGGCACTGTCTCCCCGGGCGTCTGGATCGGTCCGGGGCACCTCCTCGCCGACGCCCGCCGCGTCATCGAGACCGAAGAGCTCGCGCCGTACGTCAACCTGTTCCACGCGGAGTACCTCGCGTTCGGCGACCCTGCCGACAAGGTTGCCGAGTGGTGGGACCTTGAAGCACTCGACGCCCAGTACGGCGAATTCCTCGACCGGAGCGTGCCCATGCTCGAGGGTTGGCGGGCGACCAAGGAACGGCCTCCGGAGAGCTGCTTCGCCGACTACGTGCGTGCGCTGACCATCTGGCGTCGAATCCCCTACCTCGACCCGGGTCTGCCTACCTCTCTGCTTCCTTCATCGTGGAGGGGCATGGAGGCGTCGAAGACGTTCTTCGAGCTCAAGAGGTTGCTCGAGGTTCCCGCACAC
>JBPCND010000277.1:0-3742 GCA_051001655.1 Nocardioides sp.
CGAGCTCCAGCGCCACGGGGTCGAGTCCGTACAGCGCGAGGTCCGGTGGCTCTCGGAGCTGATCAACGCAGAGCGAGGCCGCGACGTCGGCCCGGTCGCCCAACCGACGACTGCAGTGGAGCAACAGCAGTGAAACGAGAAGGAGTGGACCGATGGGTTCGGTACGAGTAGCAATTGTGGGGGTCGGTAACTGCGCCACCTCCCTTGTCCAAGGTGTGGAGTACTACCAGGACGCGGACCCCGACGCCACCGTCCCGGGGCTCATGCACGTCAAGTTCGGTGACTATCACGTCTCCGATGTGGAGTTCGTCGCCGCCTTCGACGTCGACGCCAAGAAGGTCGGCTTCGACCTCTCGGAGGCGATCAACAACTCCGAAAACAACACAATCAAGATCGCCGACGTGCCACCGACCGGAGTCATCGTCCAGCGCGGTCCGACGATGGACGGCCTCGGCAAGTACTACCGCGAGACCATCGACGAGTCCGATGCAGAGGCCGTCGACGTCGTCTCGGTCCTGCGCGAATGCCGCGCGGACGTGCTGGTGTCCTATCTGCCGGTGGGATCCGAGCAGGCCGACAAGTTCTACGCCCAGTGCGCCATCGACGCCGGCGTGGGCTTCGTCAACGCGCTGCCGGTCTTCATCGCCTCCGACCCGGAATGGGCCAGGAAGTTCCAGGACGCCGGCGTCCCGGTCGTCGGGGACGACATCAAGTCTCAGGTGGGCGCCACGATCACGCACCGTGTGATGGCGAAGCTGTTCGAGGACCGCGGCGTCGTGCTGGACCGCACCTATCAGCTCAACGTCGGCGGCAACATGGACTTCAAGAACATGCTCGAGCGCGATCGGCTGGAGTCCAAGAAGATCTCCAAGACGCAGGCCGTGACCTCCAACATCGAGAAGGACCTCGGCGCCCGCAACGTGCACATCGGCCCATCGGACTACGTCCAGTGGCTCGACGACCGCAAGTGGGCCTACGTCCGGCTCGAGGGTCGGGCGTTCGGCGACGTCCCGCTGAGCCTTGAGTACAAGCTCGAGGTATGGGACTCCCCGAACAGCGCCGGCATCATCATCGACGCGATCCGCGCCGTCAAGATCGCCCTCGACCGGAACGTCGGTGGACCGATCACGTCGGCGTCGACGTACCTCATGAAGTCTCCCCCTGAACAGATGCCGGACGACCTGGGCCGCGCCGCGATCGAAGCATTCATCCGCGGTGACGTCGAGCGCTGACCCGCTCCGGGGAGCGCGTCGTCGACGGGCTCAGGCAGAGGTGAGCACCTCGGTCCTGAGCCCGTCGATGAACTCCTGCCGCTGTTCGCGGCCGCGGGCGAGGTAGGGGCGGTTCTCCAGGACTGCCAGAGCCCACGTCCAGCGCAACAGCAGCGGGCGGTCGAGGTCAGGCCGCAGCCCGGCGACCTGGTCGATGTAGGACATGGTCGGATGGCTGTGGACGCTCTTGGCGATCCAGAACGCGAGGTCGAAGACGGCCGGTCCAAGGGTGGGCATCGGGTCGACCGCGGTCAGCTCGTCGACGTGGACGATGAGGTTCTTGGCCTGGAGGTCGCCGTGCAACAGCACCTGTCGCTCCTGCACGGAGACCAGGTCCGGCATCATCTTCTCGGTCGTGGCGAGGTCGTCGAGGTGTTTCACGTCGCCAGTCACAGCGAACCGGTCCCGGGCCCAGCCGACCCGACGCGCCAGGTTCTCCTCGATCGGCCCGAACGGGTGCCCCGAGGGGTCGGCCGCATGCAGCCGCGCCGCGAGGTCCACGATGTCAGCCACGCCGTAGCTGCCCTCGCCGACCCGGCCCAGAAAGTTCATGAGCATGGCCGAGGTGGCCGTGTCCTCCCGCAGCAGCCGTGCTGCGCCGTTGCCACCCCACGCGCGCAGGGCCGCCGCCTCGGTCGCACCCCCCGTCACGTTGGCCGGGATCTTCAGGACGAGGTCCGCTCCGTCTGTCCCCTCGCACTTGATGCACAGCGACATCGAGCCGCAGGTGAGCACCTCGTGGGGCTCGAGCCCCCATTGCGCCATCAGGTCCTCGGCGGCGGCCACGGCCTGCGCGAGCCACACCCGCGCCCCCAACTCGCCCAGACCGAACACAAGGTCCTCAAGCAACGAGTCCGGGACCGGCGGAACCTCGTGGCGCATCCGAGCCCCCTGCGACCGGCTCCCGTCTATCTCGGGGCTCCTCCCCGAGACCTGCGGCGGCCGATGGGATGACAGCATGCCCGCTATGAGCGCGACCCGCCACCTGTCCCACCTGTTGCGGGGTGCGACGTTCCGGAAGCTGTTCGCAGTCCGGGTGGCGAGCCAGCTGACCGACGGCGTCTTCCAGACCGCGCTCGCTTCCTACGTGATCTTCTCGCCCGAGCAACAGCCGTCTCCGACTGCCATCGCGGGAACACTGGCCGTCGTGCTCCTGCCGTTCAGCGTGCTGGGGCCGTTCGTCGGCGTGCTGCTCGACCGGTGGCGACGCCGTCAGGTGCTGGTCTGGTCCAACTTCGTCAGAGTCGTTCTCGTGGCGGTCCTGGCGCTCGGGGTGGCCGCGGACCTTCGAGGTCCGAGCCTCTTCGGCTTGATCCTCCTCTGCCTCTCCGTCAACCGGTTCCTGCTGGCGGGTCTGTCCGCGTCACTCCCGCACGTGGTCATCCCTGAGGACCTCGTGACCGCCAACGCCGTCACGCCCACCGCGGGCACGATGGCCTTCCTGCTGGGACTCGCCTTCGGCACCGGAACCCGCTTCGCGTGGTCGGCACTCGGCCTCGACGGTGACGTGGGGGTGCTGGCCACGGCAGCGGTGCTGTACGGCGTCGCCGGGACCCTGGCCCTGCGGATCCCGCTCGACCTGCTGGGCCCCGACTTCGACCCGGCCCGACCAGCCGTCCGGGAGGCGGCACGTCATGTGGCCCGCGGGCTGGTCGACGGCCTCCGGCACCTGTCGCAGCGACGCGCAGCGGCGTACGGCCTCGCTGCGATCGGCGCCCACCGGTTCTTCTACGGTGTCTCGACCGTCGGCCTGATCCTGCTGTACCGCAACTACTTCCATGCCCCGGCCGAGGCGGACGCCGCTCTGGCGGATCTGTCGGTCGCCGTCTTGGTGAGCGGCGTCGGGTTCTTCGTGGCGGCCGTCCTGACCCCGGTCGTGGTCGAGCGGGTCAGCCAGCGGGCCTGGATCCTCAGCCTGCTCATCGGCGCCGCCGTGACCCAGCTGTTCCCGGGCGGCCTCTACACCCGGCCGGCGCTCCTGGTCGCGGCCTTCTTCCTGGGGCTGGCCTCACAAGGCATCAAGATCTGCGTCGACACCCTCGTGCAGACCAACGTCGAGGACGCCTTCCGTGGCCGGGTCTTCGCGCTGTACGACGTCATCTTCAACGTCGCCTTCGTCGCCGCCGCGGCAGTCGCGGCCCTGGTGCTTCCCGATGACGGCCGGTCCTACGTCGTTCTTGCGGCGGTGGCGCTCGGCTATCTGGTGACCGCGATCGGCTACGCCCGGGCCACCCGCGACCGCCGCCCGGTTCGTCAGCGCAAACTCGGGTCCTCCCTGCGGGGCAACTGCTGACGAACCGGATGGGGGCGGCCGGCTCAGCTGAACATGTCGGAGATCCCACCCCCCGAGCTGCTCGAGCTCTTGGCGGGCGGGACGAACTCGTAGGGCTGCACCACGACGAAACCCGGTCCGTGGAAGGCGTACTGGAAGGCCTCGCCGGAGCCGCCCCGCAGCAACGACTTGAAGTTCA
>JBPCND010000278.1:0-3365 GCA_051001655.1 Nocardioides sp.
GCACTGGGCTCTCCGCGGGAGCGTCGCCGGAGATGATCGGGCCGATGACGAACGCTGACACGGAGAACATGAACAGGCCCACGATCTGGCACGTACATGGCACGATGCCGGTCCCCCATCAAGGAACCGGCCTCTGACCTGCGGTTATATCGGTGGGCGATACTGGGTTCGAACCAGTGACCTCTTCGGTGTGAACGAAGCGCGCTACCACTGCGCCAATCGCCCCGGTGGTGCGCCGGACAGGCTAGCGCATGCCGATGCCCACGCTCACATCCCGGGAAGGTCGGGCACCCATCCGGCGAGGCTCTGCACCCGGTCCCAGCCGTCGATGGCGAGCGAGGGCCAGTCGTAGACGGCGACGTACCAGGTGACGAGTCCGACCACGACGAGGACTGCGAGCCCGATCACGACGAGGCGACGACGTCGTACCGCGGGATCCATCGCGTCGCTGCGCTGCTTGGCCTCCCTTGCCTTGGTGCGCGCCCAGTCCAGCCAGCGGCGCGCGAAGGCGAACTCGGTGGACAGGATCGCCAGGCCGAGTGGGATCAGGACGAACGCAGGGCCGGGGGTCACGATCATCACCACACCCGTCAGCAACACCAAAGCACCGACGACGGCAACGACGATCTTGGTGGTCAGGGCGAGCACCGGATTGGCGTGAAGTCGACGGTGGATTCGGCCAGGCTCCTTGTGGCCCCCCGAGCCCGCCGGATCACCGGAGGCAAGGTCGGTCGCGTTGTCGGTCACGGCACTTCCTGGCGTGGTCGCGGCTTGGTCATGTGGCTTGGTCAAGTAGGAGCGGTCCTCCGAGCGTAGCCGGTAGCCGAGATCCCGAATTCCAGGCCACGAATGCCCCGAACCCGGACACATCGGTCGACCCTGACGGCCTCTCGAAAAGTTTCTGCCGAGATTCGGTGCGAACGCCGTCATGGCATCCACCCCGTCGCGTCTCATCCACGTCCGGAGGGGACGACTGGGAGGAAGAGATCATGGACCACACGATGAACACAGCATCACCGACCGTCACCCATCCGGTGACCGTCGACCTGATCGACGCGGCAGGGACGGCAACGCCGATTGAGGCGGAGCTGCACTACGACCCGGCCGACCCGTTCGCCGTGACGGCGATCTTCAAGACCGGCGGACACGATGTCCGGTGGACGTTCGGTCGAGAGCTCCTCACCGAGGGGCTCTACGAGCCGTCTGGCGATGGCGACGTGCACGTGTGGCCCTGCCTGGACACGGCTGGCCATGCCGTCGTGATCATCGAGCTCTGCTCACCCGACGGTGAGGCCCTCGTCCAGGCGAAGACCGGGGACATGCACACCTTCGTCGACCGGATGAACGTCCTGGTGCCGTCCGGCCAGGAGTCCGCACGGGTCGACGTCGAGGCGGCGATCGCCGCGATCTTCTCCGCCGAGAACGCCTGAGGCTCCAGCGCGAGACTGACCTAGTGTTGGCTGGGAGTCCAACGCTGCGCTTTCGTCCCGCCGGGGGGTCCCGATGTTGTTCGGCCATGACATGGAACGCGCGTTGGTGTGTGCCGTCGACCTCGTGAACTCGGCCCCATCCCAGAAGTCTCCAGACGCTCTGCCCGACTTGTCGGCCCTGGCCCACCTCGTCGCGCGCAACGACGTGAGCGAGGTCAGCCCGCTCACCCGGGACGACCTGGTCGCGGTGCGCCGGCTGCGGGACGCCGTACGCACGGTCTTCGACTCCACTGATGAGCGAAGCTCCGCTGCGGCCGTCAACGTCCTGGTCCGGGAGGCGGGAGTGACGCCGCGGCTCACCGACCACGACGGCTATGACTGGCACATTCACTACTTCACGCCCGGTGCTGCACTCGCCGAGCACCTGTCTGCTGACTGCGGCATGGCGCTCGCGCATGTCGTGGCCGCGGGCGAATGGGACCGGCTGCGCGGATGCGACGCCCCCGGCTGTGAGCAGGTCCTCGTCGACCTCTCCCGGAACCGATCGAGGCGCTACTGCGACGCCCGGACTTGTGGGAACAGGCTGCACGTGGCCGCCTACCGCGAGCGTCAGCGCGCCGCCACCCCCTGACCCACCGTGGATCACCCACGTGGACTTTCACCGGCGGGGCGCAGCGTCCGTGACCCGTCACGGGTCGAGGTCCGCCGCCTCCCGCTCGGACCAGACCGCCATACAGGAGGCCGTCACCGGTCCCGGCACGTCGAGCTCACGGTCGTCGCACCGTCGCACCGGCTGGACGTCGCGGGTGGTGGACACCAGGAAGATCTCGTCTGCCTGCGTCAAGACATCGACCGGCTCGTCGACCTCGCGCCCGCCGTACCACTCGAGCAGCAACGCGCGACTGATCCCGGCCAGGCAGCCGGACGCCAGCGTGGGTGTGCGCAGCTCGCCGGCGATGACGTAGAAGACGTTGGACCCGGTGCCTTCGCAGAGGTCGCCTGCGAGGTTGGCGAAGACCGCTTCCCCCGCGTCCCGCTCCTGGGCGTAGGCCAGCGCCACCACGTTCTCGGCGTACGACGTCGTCTTCAGTCCGGCTAGTGCTCCGCGCTCGTTGCGCGGCCAGGGGACCGTCACGACGTCCGCCGTGGCGGCCGCCGGCTTCATCGAGTCGGCCACGACCACCAGGGTCGGGGGGTTGTCACCGCGACCGGACCCGAGGGGAGCGACGCCGCCGGTGTAGGTGATCCGGATCCGACCGAGCGGCAGATCCTGTCCGTCCAGGACGGCTGCGACACCCTGGCGTACGGCGGCCTCGGCGACGTCCGGGAGGCCGAGCCCCTCGGCCGACCGAGCCAGCCGCCGCAGATGACGCGTGAGTGCGAAGGGCTGCCCATCGATCACCTTTACGGCCTCGAACACCCCGTCCCCCACCGTCAGCCCATGGTCCTGGACGGTGACCGCCGGGGCGGCCGGATCGTCGAGCAAGGTGCCGTTTATCCATGCGCGCATGCACCGACACTAAGTCCTCCCCGGCTCCTCGGGAAAAGCCGAACACGCATGATCCGACGGAATTTGTCATCCCGTCGATGTCGGCTAAAGTTCTCACGCACTCCGGTCCGGGAATGGGTCGGGAGTTGCAGGCGGACGTAGCTCAGTTGGTAGAGCGCAACCTTGCCAAGGTTGAGGTCGCGAGTTCGAACCTCGTCGTCCGCTCGGAGAAGGGTCGCAGGCCCCTCCTTGGTGGAGTGGCCGAGAGGCGAGGCAACGGACTGCAAATCCGTCTACACGGGTTCAAATCCCGTCTCCACCTCGATTGCCCAGAGCTCACACGATGTGGGACCTTGGGTCATCACGGGCGATTGGCGCAGTGGTAGCGCGCTTCCCTGACACGGAAGAGGTCACTGGTTCAAACCCAGTATCGCCCACCAGTAAGA
>JBPCND010000279.1:0-2796 GCA_051001655.1 Nocardioides sp.
ATCCTAGGGTCGGCCGGGACACCTTCCGGCGCCGGGCTGCCTACGAGGATGCCTGTCCCCTGCCGCATCCCTACACGGCCACACCAACGACTGGCGATGCGGATCCGGCGGCGTCTGGTGACTCTCACTTGCCGGCTCAGGTTCGGGTCGGCGGCCTCCACGGCTTGAGCCAGTCGGTCTCCGGCCAGCCCTCGCGACCGCCGACGAGCTCGTACATCGTGGCGCCGTCGACCGCCTCCCGGATGATGTCAGCGTGCCCGGCGTGACGGGCGAGCTCTTCGACCAGGTGGAGGGCGACCCATCGCACGGACCAGTTCTCCAGGTCCTGGGGAAACCAGGGCGCGTCGTGCGGCACCGGCACCGGAGTGTCCGGGTCGGCCTGGCGAAGCACACCCAGCGTCTCCTCCGCCTGCTCGTCGAACCGGACGAGTACGTCGTCCAGAGTCTCGTCCTCGCGCATGACGAAGTCGTCTGCGTACGCCGCCATGCGCTCCTCGAACGGCCGGTCGTCCTTCGCGGGGGCGCCCGGAGCGGCCTTCACCCGTTCGACCCAGCCTCGGGACGTTCCGGCGGCGTGCTTGACGAGGGCGCCGACCGAGAGGGTGCTGGGCGTCGGCGTGGCCCGGGCCTGGTCGTCGGTGAGGCCGTAGGCCACGGACCGGAAGGCCTCCAGCTGCTGGGCGACGTAGGCAACGAGGCCGTCGCGCTCGTTGTCGAACGGGGGCACATGGGCCGGCATGAACGTGTCCTCTCGGGTGGGGTCTCGTGCGTTGGATTCAGGAGCGGTGGGCGTACAGGTCGCGGAGCAGGGCGATCTCGGCTCCATGGTGGATGACTTCGCGGTTGATGTGCAGCACCAGGACGGACATCGGATGGTCGGCCCATTCGCCCTCGGTCGGTCCGCAGGGCTCATCCAGTCCGCTGTCTCCCAGGGCTCGGACACCGGCCGTCCACGCGGCGTAGGCCTCGTCGAGCTGGGCGAGCGCGCCGGCCGCCGTACCGGAGTAGTCCCACTCCATGTAGTCGGCCGGTGAACCCTGGAAGTGGCCGGCGACGCGTGAGCCGAGCACACCGACGATCAGGTGCCCGAGCCGCCACGCGATGGTGGTGACGGGGGCCGGCTCGGGCTCTGGGAACGCGAAGTCGATGGTGTAGTCGCCGCCGCCACCCTGCACGGGCGCCGTGCTGCTGCCGCGAGGGTGGACGTTCCAGCTGCCGGGCACCGGCTCGCAGAGGTACTCCTCGTCGGTGAGGCTCCCGAGCCGTGGGCGCAGCTGGCGCTGCCAGTGGAAGTCGAGCTGGTCGACCAGGTGGGTGGTCCAGATCGTTGTCGTCGTCATGGACCGAGCCTTTCGCGACAAGAGGACAGGTTCTGTCCTCTGTCTCTGCAAGAGTGATGACATGTCCGAGACCACTGCTCGGGTGCTCCAGCTGCTCGGACTCCTCCAGTCCCGGTCGGTGTGGACAGGACCGGAGCTCGCCGAGCGCCTGGGTGTGACCGGACGCAGCGTCCGGCGTGACGTCGAGCGGTTGCGTGAGCTCGGCTATCCGGTGCACTCGAGCAAGGGGATCGGCGGCGGCTACGTGCTCGGAGCGGGTCGTGCGCTTCCTCCGCTGCTGCTGGACGCCGAGGAGGCCGTCGCGGTGGCGATCTGCCTCCGGCTCGCCGCCGGCGGCACCGTCGCGGGTGTCGGGGAGGCTGCGGTGCGCACCATGGCGAAGCTCGACCAGGTGCTCCCCGCAAGACTGCGGGCTCAGGTCGCTGCGGTCCAGGAGGCCACGGTCACGCTCGAGAGCCGGACCACGGCCGTCGACCCCGGGTCGCTGCTGACCCTGGTGCGCGCCAGTCGGGAACGCCTGCGGGTGGCGTTCGGGTACGTCGCCCACGACGGCTCGACGGCCGAGCGGCACGCCGAGCCCTACACGATGGTGGCCACCGGCCGGCGGTGGTACCTGCTGGCCTGGGACGTCGACCGCGAGGACTGGCGGACCTTCCGGCTCGACCGGATGAGCACCGTGTCGGCGACCACCTGGTCGTTCCGGCCGCGTGAGGCTCCGGACGCCCGTGAGTTCGTGTCGCGGTCGGTGACCCAGGCGCCGTACCGACACGTCGCCCGCATCCTGTTCCATGCGCCCGCTGCGCAGGTCTCGCAGCACGTGACAACTTCGACCGGGACGATCGAGCCCATCGACGACCACAGCTGTGTGGTGACGGCCGGCGCGGACCATCTCGATCACTTCGCCGTGCACCTGGTCGGGATCGGCATCGACTGCGAGGTGCTCGATCCTCCGGAGCTGCGCACTGCTATGCGCGCCCTGGCCACCGGCCTCACCCGCGCAGCCGGCGACGTCTGACTTCAGGGGGCACAGCACAGTGCGCTTCCCGTCGAGCGTGCCGCCGCACCTGAAAGCAGCACAGCCTCATCCCCATAGTTCAGACGTAGCCACTGTCCGTCCCCTACCAACGTCAGATACTCACCCATGCCACGAGGGTGGCGCAACGTCGGTACCGCCGCCTACCCCACGTAGGAAGCCTCCCGCGAGTGTCTGAAGGAAAAGCGGGCTTCCCGGCTGGTGGGTCATCAAGCGCGGGATGCGGCATGAGTAGCCCTGTGTCAAGCCGCCTGGTGTTGGAGTCGTTGTAGGGCGCGGTGTTTGGCGGGGTCGTTGGGCTGGTTGTCTTGCCAGCAGCGCCAGATGATGTGGAGCCAGGCTCGGGCGAGGATGCGGACGGCGTGGGGGTGGTCGTGGCCGCGTGCGCGGGCTCGTTGGTAGAGGTCGGCGGCCCAGGGGTTG
>JBPCND010000280.1:0-3658 GCA_051001655.1 Nocardioides sp.
GTGCAGGTGCCTGCTCAGCTCACCCGACTCGATGAGGTCGGCGAGCACGAGCTGGTCGAGCGTCGGGCAGCCCGCGTCGGCGAGCGTCTTGTGCATCGTGAGTGGAGCGAGGAGGCGGTCGGGTACGACGAGCCACCCGAGCCGCAGCCCGGGGGCGAGGATCTTGCTGGCTGAACCGATGTATATGACGCGCTCGGGGGCCAGTCCCTGAAGACAGCCGATCGGTCGTCGGTCGTACCGGTACTCGGCGTCGTAGTCGTCCTCGACCACGATGGCGGCCTGCGCGTCTGCCCATTGAACCAGGTCGGCTCGTCGTTCGGCTGACAGCACCGCGCCGGTGGGATATTGATGGGCCGGGGTCAAGTAGACCGCTTGCGCACGGGTCCGGCGGAGGAGGTCGGTCCGTAAGCCCTCACCGTCGACGGGGACCGGTATGGGCGTGAGCCCGTTGTGGATGGCGATGGCTCGGGCGACGAACCACCCGGGCTCCTCGATGGCGATGGTGGTCGCGCCCGAGGCCTTGAGAACGCCACACACGAGACCGAAGGCCTGCACGAAACCAGCGGTGATCATGATGCTGGTCGCGTCGCCCGCCGCCCGGCGGGACCGTGCCAGATGACCGGCGAGGGCACGGCGAAGCTCCGGTGCGCCGACCGGGTCGGCGTAACCCAATTGTGCGGTGGGCACTCGGTCGAGCGCCCGTCGGGTGGCGTGCTTCCACGACGAGCGCGGAAACCGTTCCAGGTCAGGTGTACCGGGGTTGAAGTCGAACTGGTAGTTCGCCTGCGGAGAGGGTTGGGCTTCCCGGGGTTCAGCGGGGTTGACCGCGGCGACTTGGGTCCCCGAGCCATGCCGAGCGATGACGTATCCCTCGGCCGCGAGCTGGGAGTAGGCGGCCACGACGACGCCTCGAGAGACACCCAGCTGGTCGGCCAGCGATCGAGAAGACGGTAACTGGCTTCCCGCTCGCAGGCGTCCGGATCTGATGCCGGTCCGCAGTTCGCTCTCGAGTTCGGGGCGTCGGGGGGTCCGGCCCGGTGGCAGATCGATGAGGAGGTCGTCGGTCGCTCTCGTAGTCAAGTGGCCCTCCGATTTCTTCGCCTACTGGTCCTTCACATGGGACCACTTGCCACGTAGCTTCGCACGTATGGTCGCGAATGCGTGCTCGACGGTGCCGGGCTCGACGGCCGGTAGCCCGGTGAACCACGGCGTGACCGTGGTCGGCGGCGGGCTGGCCGGGCTGGTCGCCGCCATCGAATGCGCCGAAGCAGGTGCCACGGTCACCCTGTTCGAGGCGCACAGCCTGCTGGGGGGCCGGGCGCGCAGCACCGATGGCCCGTTCGTGGCCAACCTCGGGCCCCACGCCCTCTACGACGACGGGGCCACTTGGAAGTGGCTCGCAGCGCGCAACCTCGTCGGGCGGGCGCGCCGCAGTCCCATCGGCGGGTTGACCTTCCGTGTGGGTGGTCAGCGGCATGTTCTGCCGCCGGCACGGTTGCTGCGCATGTTCACCGTGCACCGCGACACCGCCCCGATCGACATCGCGTTCAAGGCCTGGGCCGCCCAGAGATGGGGGCACGAGACAGCAACGTTGGCCTCGCACGCCGCCGGTGTGTTCACCTTCGACGCCGACCCCGGACGGCTTTCCGCGGCCTTCGTCTTACCGCGGTTGCGGCGAGTGATGAACCTCCCTCCACACAACCGGTACGTGGTCGGCGGCTGGGGCATGCTCGTCCGCCGGCTCGAGGACCGAGCCCGGGCCCTCGGCGTCTACATCCACACCGGCAGCCGCGTCGATGCTGTCCCTGATCCACCGGTGATCGTGGCCACCGAGCTCGACACCGCCCGCCGGCTGCTCGGGGACGAGTCGCTCGCGTGGGAGGGAACACGAACCGCCTTCCTCGACGTCGGCGTCAAAGAGCGTCGGCGGGACCCGTTCGTGGTGTGGGACCTCGACGAGGCGGGCTGGGCGGAGCGCTACAGCCGACCCGATCCCTCGCTCGCCCCGGCCGGGCACTCCGTCATCCAGGCTCAGGTAGGCCTCCGTCCCGGTGAGTCCCTCGACGACGGTGTGGAACGCATCGGGGCCCTGCTCGACTGCGGCTTTCCCCACTGGCGCGAACGGGAAGCCTGGCGGCGCCGTTACGTGCTCGACGGGCGCTCCGGTGCGCTCGACCTGCCAGGCACTAGCTGGCAGGACCGGCCCGCGGTCGAGCGAGGAGACGGTGTGTTCCTCTGCGGCGATGCGGTAGCGGCGCCCGGACTCCTGTCCGAGGTCGCCGTGACCAGTGCCGTCCGGGCCGCCGCCGGGACAATCGCCTACCTCTCGGCACCCGGCGCCCGGCACGGTCCGGCCGGAACCGCCGCCGCGACGCCATGAGCCCGGCGGCCAAGCGCCGGTTGGTTCGGGCTTTCGAGCGGTACGTCCAGAACCCCCCGATCAAGCTGGTCCTCCGGCTCGGCGTGCCCTTCCCGATGTTGTCGCTCCTGGAGACCACAGGGCGAAGGACTGGCAAGACGCGGCGCGTCCCCGTGATCCGGGGTCTCGACGGAGACATCTTCTGGATCGTTGCCGAGCACGGACACGATGCGGCCTACGTGCGCAACATCAAGGCCAATCCCGCGGTCCGGATCAAGCTTGGTCGGCGATGGCGCCACGGAACTGCACACATCTTGAACGATGACGACCCGATGGCTCGGGCCCAGTGGATGAAAGACCACCTAGGCGGCTGGCATCGCTTCGACGTAATAGCCGTTCGCATGTTCGGGACCGAACCGGTGACGGTAAGGGTGGACCTGTACGAGCCGGTCGCTTCCGCATGAGACTCCCCGGCGGGGAGAGCAACATCGACATCCGGGTCCTGGGTGCGGCCGATCTGAGCCAGGCCAGCGAGGTGCTCGCCGTCGGGCTGTGTGACAACCCTCTCGAGGTCCGAGCGCTGGGGCCGGATCGCAGTCGCCGCGTGAAAGCGCTCACTCGATTGTTCCGGGCGCTCCTCGAACTCCCGCACCAGCAACGAACCGGATGTTTCGAGAACGGCCGCCTGGTGGGAGTGTCGGTCGCGTCTCCTCCCGGGTCATGCCGGCCTGGGCTGTTGCCATCGGCCCGGCTGGGACTCGTCGTGGCCTCCTTCGGCCCGATGGCCGCCGTGCGAGTAGCGCGCTGGCAGACCGCTTGGCAACGACACGACCCGCCAGCGCCCCACAACCACCTCGCACTCCTCGCGGTTCATCCCGAAGCACGACACCGGGGCCATGGCCAGATGCTCCTCAGCACGTACTGCCAGGGGCTTGAGAAGCGAGGCGAGGTTTCGTACCTCGAGACCGACCGCTCCGAGAACGTCGGGTTCTACGGCTCGCATGGGTTCTCTATCGCTGCCGAGGCGGACGTCTTGGGCGTGTGCAATTGGTTCCTCCTCCGCCCGGCGGGGCCTCGTGGAGGCGAGGCTGCACCGGAGACCCTAGGCGTAGGGGTTCGCGTGTGGCGAACGATCCGTTTTCGGCTAGAACGATCTCAGGAGAAGGCGATGTCCGGAGAACGCTTCCTGTTTCCGATCGTGCGGCAGGTGGCGAAGCGCGACTGGCTCTCGGTTCCGCTCGACCGGGGGCTCGCACCGTTGAATCCCCTCGACGCACGCCGCTACGCCGACCCCTATGT
>JBPCND010000281.1:0-3770 GCA_051001655.1 Nocardioides sp.
GCCGGCCGTCGCGCCGAGGACAGTGACCTCTTCGACAAGGCGATCCGCGTCGGGCTGATCTCCTACGGCGTCCAGCACCTGCTCATCGCCTGGCTCGCCGTCCGTCTCGCCTTCGGCGACAGCGCCGGCAGTGCCAGCAGCAGCGGTGCGCTCCACGAGCTCGCGCAGTCAGGTCTGGGCAAGGTCTCGCTCTACGTCGTCGCCGTCGGCTTCCTCGCGCTCATCATCTGGCAGGGCCTCGAGGCGGCAGTGGGACACCACGACGAGGACGGCAGGAAGCGGGTCTTCAAGCGGCTCATCTCCGCCGCGAAGGTCGTGCTGTACGCCGTGCTCGGGGTCTCGGCGGTGAAGATCGCCACCGGCTCCGCTTCGGGCGGCAAGAGCACGGACTCATGGACCGCCACGCTCATGCAGGCCCCCGCCGGCCAGGTCCTGGTCGGCATCGTCGGCCTGGTCATCCTCGGGGTCGGCGGCGCGCTGGCCTACCGGGGATGGAAGGAGAAGTTCCGTAAGAAGCTCGACGTGGACGGCAACTCCGGCCAGGACGGCAGGGCCTACGTGATCCTCGGCAAGGTCGGCTACATCAGCAAGGGCATCGCGTTCGCCATCGTCGGCGGGCTGTTCCTCTACGCCGCGGCGACCCACGATGCCGACGAGTCCGGCGGCCTCGACCAGGCCCTGCAGAAGATCCTCGAGCAGCCCTTCGGCCCGGTCCTGCTGACCGCCATGGCGGCCGGCATCGCCTGCTACGGCCTGTTCTGCTTCGCCTGGGCCCGCCACCTTGACCGCTGACCCACCCCACCCCGACCCACCCCACCCCGATTCGTCTGCGGTTCATGGGGGGTTTCACGGAGGCGGACCGCAGACGAATCGTGGTGGGGGTGGGGTGGCCGTGGCCGTTGTGGTCGTGGCTGTGGGCGGGGCGGTGGGCGCGGGGCTGCGCGAGATCGTGACCCTGACGTTCCCTACGCCGTCCGCGCAGTTCCCCTGGTCGACGTTCTCCGTCAACGTCGCCGGCTCGTTCCTGCTCGCACTGCTGCCCGCTTTTGCGGTCGTACGGCGTCGCCCGCTCCTCCCGCCGCTGATCGGCACCGGCGTCCTCGGCGGCTTCACGACGTTCTCGGCCTACTCCGAACAGACTCGGACCCTCTATGTAGCAGGACAGCAGCAGGCGGCCGGGGCCTATGTCCTGAGCACGCTGGCCTGCTGCCTGGTTGCCGTCGCACTGGCCAGCCGGTTGAGCGACCGCGCGTCGCGGGACGAGTTCGATGCAGAAGAGGGCGACCTGTGAGTGTCGGGCTGGTGCTGGTGGTGGCCCTCGGAGCTGCGGTCGGTGCCCCGCTGCGCTACCTGGCCGGTCGATGGTGGGACGGTCGGCTCCCGCTCGGCACCATCGCGGTCAACGTGGTGGGATCGTTCCTGCTCGGCTGGTTGACCGCCCTAAGCCTCGACGGTTCCACGATGGCGCTGCTCGGATCGGGCTTCTGCGGCGGACTGACCACCTACTCGGCGTTCGCGGTGCAGAGCCACGAGCGTGGTGTCCGGCTCGGCTCCCTGACGGTCGCGCTGACCGTCGTACCAGCTCTCCTTGCCTGTGCCTTCGGCTTCTGGCTCGGCGAGGTCCCCGGTCAGGCGTAGCCGAGCTCGTGCAGCAAGTCGTCGTCGATGCCGAAATGGTGGGCGATCTCGTGGACGACCGTGATCCCCACCTCTTCCACGACCTCGGCCTCGGACCCGCACATCTCCAGCGTCGGGCGACGAAAGACGGTGATCCGGTCCGGAAGCGCCATCACGTAGTCCGACCCGCGCTCGGTGAGCGGAGTCCCGTCGTAGAGGCCGAGCAGGTCCGGATCGTCGACGGGAGCGTCGTCCTCGACGAGCACCACGCAGTTGTCGATGAGCACTGCGAGCTCCGGTGGGATCCGGTCCATTGCCTCCGCCACCAGCTCCTCGAAGCGCTCCCTGCTCATCTCGATCACCCGGACATCATCGCGCCCGCGGCACCGTGCGGCACAGTCGCCGTCCTGCCAATGCTGCGGAGGGTTCCGGAATGCCGTCGGCAAGTTGTGGGTCGTCCGGAGCGAGCCCTATGCTTGCCCGGCCCCTGACGGCAAGTCGAGCCGGACGGCCTCGTGGGGGGAAGCTGGCCCCCATCGTCTAGCGGCCCAGGACCCCGCCCTTTCACGGCGGTAGCACGGGTTCGAATCCCGTTGGGGGTACGCCTACGGATGACGATTCGAAAGAGTGGCGGCCAGTGCGTTAGCATTGCGCCGCTTGATGTCACGAAACGCAAGGCCCCGTAGCGCAGTTGGTTAGCGCGCCGCCCTGTCACGGCGGAGGCCGCGGGTTCGAGTCCCGTCGGGGTCGCTGGCACGGATCATGCAGCGAACGCCCCGGACTGAGGTCCGGGGCGTTCCGTGCGTTCCGGGCCTTAGACTCGTGGCCCGGAGCGAGGGGCAGGAGAGCGTGGACGAACACGCACTGGTGGCGCAGGCCGTCGTGGTGCACGGGCCGACCCGTCCACTGCTCGAGGACATCACTGTGACTGCGCACGCCGGTCGGATGCTCGCCGTCACCGGCTCGAGCGGCTCCGGGAAGACCACCTTGCTCAGCGTCCTGGGTGGGCTGCTGAGGCCCGACCAGGGTGAGGTGTCCTTGGCGGGCCAGCCGCCGGGCAACCGCCACGGCGCGCCCCGGACGGGCACCGCACTCGTGCTGCAGACCTACGGACTCGTGCCGACCCTGACGGCGGAGGACAACGCCTCGGCACCGCCGGCAGGTTCGAACCGGTTCCGGTCTACGCCGTCCACTCTCAGACCCTGGGCATCGTCGGGCTGGGGTCTTCGCGGTGGCGCTGGTGATCGCCTTCCTGGTGTCCCGGCGCACCACGCTGCTCGGCCGACCCTCGACCCTGACGAGGGTCGCGCATGGCTAGGTATCGGCGCCGGACGCCGTGCCAGGGCGCCATTCGCGACGCTCGATGCCATCCGGTAAAGTCCCTCCACGCAGGAGCTTGTGGGGGCAGGTAGCTCAGTTGGTACGAGCGTCCGCCTGAAAAGTGGAAGGTCGGCGGTTCGACCCCGCCCCTGCCCACGAGCACAGCGGGGCTTTCAGCCCGCGAGACGCCCCCGCCGGGCTCCGGCGGGGGCGTTCTGCATTGCGTCTTCGGCTGTGGAGCACGAGAACGAGGTCCTGCGCCGCACGGCTGCCTACCGGCCCGACCGCCGACACATCATCGCGCCACACCGGACGGGCCGTCACTGTTCCCTGATCATCACCGTGAATGACGGCCGCCGACGTGAAGCAGCGGCTCCGTTACGCTGCGGTGCCAGAGGTCCTCTGGCGAAGAGCCAGCAACAGGACGAGACGGAAAGAGGGCGCATGGTGTTTCAGACGGTCACGGTGAGGATGCAGGGCTCCTTCCCGCTGGATCCGCGTCCATGACCGCCGTGCTCACGCTCGGGGTCGTCGGGCAGTCGCACAAGGAGAATGAGTGGCGGCTGCCGATCCACCCACGCCACCTGTCCCGGATCGACCTTGAGCTGCGTGCGCACATCCACCTCGAGGAGGGGTACGGCCTCCGGTTCGGCGTCTCCGACAGCGACCTTGCCCAGCAGGTCGCCGGGCTCCGGTCTCGCGAGGACCTGATCGCCGGATGCGACATCCTGCTCCTGCCCAAGCCGCAGGCGTCCGACCTCGCGGACATGCATGAGGGTCAGGTCCTGTGGGGATGGCCGCACTGCGTACAGGACCGAAAGCTCACCCAGCTC